>DATLPC010000065.1:0-29404 GCA_035535975.1 Gemmatimonadaceae bacterium
AATTGGGATCGTTCAAGTTGACGCCAACCGTTCCCGCGGCGCCGTTGGCCGGCGGGGCCTGATTGAGGCAGGCGTGCGGGAGATTGTTCTCGTCGACGGTGAAGGCCGGGACGGCGTTGCCGGTGCACGAGAGGCGGACCAAACCGAGGCCAGTATTCTGCTGCGCGTTCGCGAGCAGGATGAACGGCGGCGGCCCGGTGAAGATGCCCGCGTTGCCGCGGAGCTGTGTGCGCTGATTGCCGGACACGTCCCAGTTGAACCCGATGCGCGGCGAGAAATACGCGCGCGACTTCGGTGTCCACGAGGTGTGCATGTCAACGCCCTTGGCGGCGGCGAGCTGCGTGATCTTCGGATTGTCGACCGGGGTGATGTTGGGATTGGGGACATCGGCGCGCAGGCCGGCGGTGAGGGTGAAGTTGGTCTTGAGCGCCCACTGATCCTGCGCGTACAGGCTGCTCATGTTCGTCGTGAACGCCGCCGGGATATCCGCCGGGTTGCCGCTGTTCGGGTACGCGACCGCGTAGCCGGACGGCTTGAGCTGATTGAGCGCCGCGATGTTCGGGAACACCCAGACGCCGCCAAGGCCCTGCGGGAAGTTGTCGTACATTTTGGTGTGCTCGAAGCGCGCACCGAATGTGAACGTGTGGTCGCGCCAGGGCATGGTGAGGTTGTCGGAGACCTCGAAGATGTCCTGATTGAGCGCGTTGCCGATGGAGAATTGCTCGGTGCCGAACGTGATCGCGGCCGTCGCATTGTTGTTCGTCGCGCCCACCGGGACGACGCCGACGCTCATCTCTGGCGTGATCTGCGGAACGATGCGGGTGTCGCGGATCGTGTTATAACCGGCGAGCACCTCGTTCGCGATGCCGCTCGAGAAGTTCGAGAACAGCTGGAGCGCCGTCGAGTTGTTGGTGTTGACGCCGTTGAACAGGTTCGACCCGAGGCGGAAGCCGGTATTCTGTTGCAGCGGATCGTTCCGGAAGGTGTTGCTGTTTCTCGAGAACGCGACGTTCTCCGTCCGGTTCGCGATCTCGCGCAACACCAAGCGATGGACGTCGTTGATCTGCCAGTCGAGGCGGCCGAACAGATTCTTGAGCGGGTTGGTGTTGTCGATCTTGCCGGCCGAACCGGGATCGAAGCCCATCTTGTCCTTCACGAGTTGCTGAACGAGGGCGATCGAGTCCGGGGAGATGTTGAGAGTCGTCCCCGTCGCGCCGGCAACCTGACCGACGAATGCGCCCGACGAACCGCTCACGCGGTCCTGCCATTCCGGTGCGATGTAGAAGTGAAGCTTGTCGCGGAGGATCGGTCCGCCGAGCTGGAAGCCGTACTGTTTTACGTCGAGCTTGGTGCTACGGAAGTTCGGGGAGCTGAACTTCTCGTTGCGATAGTTGACGATACCGCCGCCGTGGAACTCGTTGGTTCCACTCTTCGTGACGGCGTTGACGAGCATGCCGGTGAAGTTGGCCTGCCGCACATCCGTCGGGGACATGAGGACACGGAATTCCTTGATCGCTTCGGGTGAAATGAGACGCCCGTTCCCCGCGGCGCCCGGCTGACCGGCGGAGGAGTTGAGGTTGAAGCGGTCGTTCTGGCTGGCGCCGTCGATGTTGAACGAGTTGTAACGGTTGTATTGACCACCCGCGCTCGGCCCACCCGAAGATGGAATCGTGACTTGCGGCGTGAGCTTGACGAGGTCCGTGAAGTTGCGGCCGAGCATCGGCATTCGACTAATGATGCTGTCGGAAATCGCCGTGCCGACGCCTTGATGCGAGGGGCTGAAGGTGCTCAAGCCGCTCGTGGAAGTAACCTGGACGCCGGCCAGGTTGACGGCGCGTGCACCGAGTTGAACGTCGACACGCGTCGTTTGGGACAACGAGACGGTGATATTCTCGATATCCCGCGGCTCGAGTCCAATTCGTCTGACGCTCAACGTGTAGGGGCCACCGACTTCGAGACCCTGGATGAGGTAATAACCATTTGACCGCGTGCGTGTACCGCTGCGGTAGCCGGTCGCGCGATTGACGATTTGCACCTGTGCGGCCTCGACGGCCTGGCCCTGTTCATTCGTCACGGTGCCGGCGACCGCGCCGGAGGTGACACCTTGAGCAGACAGCGACGGCGCTCGACCGGCGAGCACGGCGATTACCAGGGCGACCAGCGGTCTCCAAGCTGGAATCTTCATAACGGGGGGGAGGGTTCCTTCGTGGGAGTTTGACGCCGCGGGACGGCGGGGAGCTCTTGCGACGGTCGCGGCGAGCGAGGCGGGACACCGAGACCCAACCTAGAAACCGCGCGTTTGCCGTTCGAAGTCACACGGTTCAGACCGAACGACCG
The DNA here is from genome assembly GCA_035535975.1 of Gemmatimonadaceae bacterium. Lineage (GTDB taxonomy): Bacteria > Gemmatimonadota > Gemmatimonadetes > Gemmatimonadales > Gemmatimonadaceae > JAQBQB01. The sequence continues at coordinate 2,338 of DATLPC010000065.1, forward strand.
AGGGGGAATGTACATGCGGTACAGGCCCTCCGCGAGCGTTCGCTAAGAATGAAATTCTACGTTTCCGAAATGGTACGATTAGCAGAAAATCCGAGACATGCGACCGGGCACGCGACGCGAGATGGTTCGTCGAACGAACAATTATCGGGGTGTGAAAACGAATGGCGAGACGAACGGGGCCGCGTCGGCGCGATTGACTTGGATGAAGTAAGCCGAATAAATTGAACGGCTTGAGGCTAGGTAGCTCAGTTGGTAGAGCAGCGGACTGAAAATCCGCGTGTCGGCGGTTCGATTCCGTCCCTAGCCATTCGAATCGCGCGTCAGCAACACACAAATGGCCACCCGCTCGGTGGCCATTTGCTTGTGCGCTCATCCGTTCTATTCGACGCGGAGGGCGGTGATCGGATCGATACGCGTGGCGCGGCGGGCGGGGATGAAACTCGCGGCCGCGGCCGCTAAGACCAATACGGCGCTCACTCCGACGAAAGTGGCCGGGTCTGTCGGCGTGACGCCGTAGAGGAGGGACTGCATGAAGCGCGTGAGGATGAGCGCACCCGCGAGACCCAGCGCGAGGCCCGCGCCGACCAGCCCGAGCCCACGCGACAAGACAAGACGCTGCACTCCGCCACTCGAAGCGCCGAGCGCGATACGGATCCCGAGCTCGCGAGCGCCCTGCGTCACCATGTACGACAGCAGCCCGAAGACGCCGAGGACAGCCGTCATGAGCGCCACGCCGGCGAACACGCCGAGAAGCGTCGTCGACCATCGCGCCGCCGCTGTGGCGTTGGAGACGACGTCCGCCAGAGTCTGAACGTTCATGATGGGAACCGTTGCGTCGATGTCGCGAACGACGCCGCGAGCGGACGCGATGATCGGCGCGGAGCTTCCCGAATGCCGGATCACCACGGAATAGAATGGCCAGCTGCGCATCACGGCGAACGGGATGTATACGGTGGGAAGCGGATCGCTTCCCAGCCCCGCGTCTCGCGTGTCGCCGACGACGCCGACGATCGGTGCGCTGTCGAAGAGGCGGTTGTCGGGAGCGCCGAGGTATACGGGCTTCCCGAGCGGATTCTCGTTGGGATAGTACTTCTTCACCAGTGCTTCGTTGACGATGATCGCCGGCACCTCACGACGGTCGTTCGCGTCGAACATCCGTCCGGTTTTGAGCGGAATGCCGACGGTCGTGAAGTATTCGGGCGTAACGACGCGGTATCCTTCGCCCGACGGCTGAACATTGTCGGGGAGCGGGCGGTCGATGCGATTGAACCACGCTCCAATACCGCGGCCGGAGATTGGAAGCATGCTCGTGATCGCGACGCTCTGGACGCCGGGAATACCACGAAGCCGCTCGAGAAGGGTGGGAACGAAATTCGGATCGGGTTTGCGTCGCAGGATCGACAACGTCGCGACCTGGTCAGGTTTCACACCGGTATCGACCCGCGCCATGAGCGCGAAGCTACGCAGCAAGAGTCCCGCGCCCGTCAGTAGGATCATCGCCAAAGCCACCTCGACGACGACGAGAGCGTTGCGCGTCCACTGCTGCCGCGCGCTGCCGCGCGCGCCTTCACGCAGACCGTCGGTGAAGCGCTCGCGGGTGAGATGCCACGCCGGCATGCAGCCAAACAACAATCCCACGACCAGCGAGACGCCGAGCGTGAACACCAGCACACGACTGTCGAGCGAGATCTCTTCAACGCGCGGGAGGTTGGTCGTGACCTGACCGGCGAGCAGCAGCTTGAGGAAGCTCTTTCCGATCGCGACGCCGGCGACGCCTCCGATGACGGCGAGTATCACGCTCTCCGTAATGAGCTGGCGCGCGATACGACCCGTTCCCGCGCCGAGTGCGCGCCGCACCGCGATCTCCCGACGGCGCGCCGCGGCGCGCGCGACGAGAAGGTTGCCGATGTTCGCGCACGTGATGAGCAGCACGAACGCCACGGCGCCCATGAGCACGTACAACCTGCTTTGCACGCTGCCGACGATCGTGTCGCGCAGCGGCTCGACGACGATGCGATTTCCCTGGTTGAACTTGGGCCAATCGCGCGTGAGGCGATCCATCACCGCGCTCATCTCGCCACGCGCGCGCTCGATGCCGGCTCCCGGGCGCAGACGTCCGACGACGCCGAGAAAATACTGATCCCGATTGACGCGAACGGCGGCATCGAGCTGCGCGGGAAACCAGAGATCGTTGGGCGCGGCCGGAAAAGTGAAGCCGGGCGGCATGACGCCGACGATCGTACGCGACACGCCGTTCACAGTGAACGCCTTTCCGACGACGTCGCGGTCTTCTCCGAACACGCGCTGCCAGGCATCGAAGCTGAGGACGAAAACCGGCGGCGCGCCCGGGTCTTCATCGGCGGGCGTCAGATTGCGGCCGATCAGCGGGCGCACGCCGAGGATATCCATCAAGCCGCCGACAACCAGAGTGCCGACCAGCTGCTGGGGCTCGCCCATTCCAATCAGTGTTCGGCTGTACCCCGGGTCGTACGCGCCGAGGTCCATCGTCCGCGAAGACGTCTTCCAATCGAAGAAGCTGGCCGGTGACGTCGACTTGACCGACGGTGTCGTCGCTGCCTTCGAGTCCTCGCCGACGGCGACAAGCCGATCGGGATCGTGAAGCTTCAGCGGCGAGAGCAGCACGCTGTTGACGACGCTGAAAATCGCGGTGTTGGCGCCGATGCCGAGGGCGAGCGTTCCGACCGCGACGATGGTGAAGCCGATCGAGCGACGCAGCGAGCGAATGGCGAAGGTTGCGTCCTGGGCGAGCGAGTCGAACATGTTCTCCTCCAATCGTGGCGCCACGCGACGCGCGCGCAACGTTCGATGCGTGCGACGTTCCCGAAATGCGATGCGGACGAGTCCCGGGATCTCGCCGATCAGCGCACGCCACGCCCCCGCTCGACCGGACCGCGCTCGCGCTGCTCGATCGAGGTCGGCGTACACCGACACGAGCTCCTCGGCGAACGCGTCGTTGAAGCCCGTCGGCAGCAACAACAGGACGAGCGCCCGATAGACGCGAACGGTCATCGAGGCGAAGGGAGCAGACGCTTCGCGCGCGCCATCGCGGCCAGGCGCTCGAGGCGAAGCGCTTCGTCGCGCGCGGTCTTTCGTCCGGCCGGCGTGAGGTGGTAGTAGCGACGTCGCGGGTCGTCGTCGCGTGCGCGACTGCTGACCTCGTCGATCAGCCCTTGGTCGAGCAGCCGTTTGACCGCGGCGTATAGCGTGCTCGCCGTCAGACGCACTTCGCCGTCAGTCCGTTCGGCGACGTCCTGGATGATGGCGTAGCCGTGGAGATCCTGATCGGCGAGCGAGAGCAGGATCTGGAAGACTTGAGTCGAAAGTGATCGATCGGTCATGGCGCTCGATGGCGAGTGGGCGGCCCGGCTTCTCGGCGGCCCGGCTACCCGGTCTCGATGTGCCGCCGCACGATATACCGTCCGACGGCATAGTGGTGGCCGGACGCGCGGTCGTCAAGGCCTCGGTGATGTCGCGGCCGTGGACCGGGCCGGGCGACTAATTGGCGCGGGCGATTGCCTTCAGTCCGGCGACGATGCGACCGCCGAGGACGGACGCCTCGGCGCGGCTGAAGCTGGCGGTGAGGTGGTCGTCGTCGCGGAAGACGATATTCCCGCGCTGCACCACCGAGCAGCGCGGTGTGGCGCAGACGCGGTCGGTCATGTCGACGAGTGCGAGACGCCCAAGCCCGCGCGCCGCGTCGGTCTGCGCGGCAATAGCGGCCCGGGAAAGCGACGATGCCCGGTCGTAAGTGCAAGCGCGCGCGAAGGGCGCGCCCGCCGCGCGGCGCGAAAGGCAACTGGGTACGTCGAACGGCACCTCGGGCACGTCCCGCAGGGCGATAGTGGCGACGCCGGCGTTCGTCAGCGTGGAGTAAGTCCGCCGCAAACCGGCGCCCCAGGTCGCGGGCGTCACACGCCAAGGCGAATCGTCGCCGTCGATCGCGACGTAGCCGTTGTACGTCGACAGAATGACCGCAGCCGGCCGAGCCGCGACGATGCGTCGGAGCGTCGCCCGACGCCAACTCGTGCACTCGTCGTACGTTCGTTTGAGGCGGGCATTCATGAGCGCGGGAACGTCGGCGACGGGGCAGCCCGGCTTGATCGTAGCGATGATCTTCCAGCCTCGTTCGCGTCCGATGCGATCAACCGCCGGAAGCCAATGCTCGGCGTGCGAGTCGCCCATCAAGAACACGACGGTTCGCGACGCACGATCGCCGAACTCGCACGGTGCGGTGGCGTTCTCGAGCATCGAACCCCAGCAGTCGTGCTCCATGCCGTCGTTGCGAGCGGCGGCGATGGCGCGCTGCGCCGGCGCCGCGGCACGTCGCGTCGCGATGCCGAGGGACACGAACGCGACGAGAAGCATCGCGGCGCTCGCGCCCAAGCCGATCGCCATCGCGATGTGGGGTCGCTCTCGATAACGCTTCGACGCGCGGAAGGGGATCTCGACGAACTTGTACGTCGGCACTGCGAGGACGAGCGCGAGGAGCGACCAGCCGAGCCGTCCGAGCGTACCGATGTTCCAATCGAGCACGGCGCCGAGGCCGACGAGGGGCCAATGCCAGAGATACCACGAGTAGGACAGGCGGCCGAACCAGCGGAGCAATCCGTTCGAGAGCACGCGCGTGACGAGACTCGACGGCGCCCATGGTCCCGCGACGAGCAGCGCGGCGGTGCCCAGTGCCGGGAGCGTCGCGGCGATCCCCGGATACGGCGTGGCTTCGCTGTAGGCGAGCGCAGAGAAGAGAATTACCCCAAGCCCGACGCCTTGGAGCAGACCGGCGGTTCGGCCGGACAGCTCGCGATTGGCCATCGCGATTGCGGTCACACCGCCGATCGCGAACTCCCAGACGCGCGTCGGCATTCCGAAGAAGGCCCACGGCTGTGACGTCGACGTGATGACGAGCGATGCGACGAATGAGATCACTCCGGCGACCGCCATCATCGCGAGCAGGCGCTTGTTGGTCTGTTTCTCTTCTTGATCGCCGGTCCAGAGGCGCGCTACGCCGAGAAAGAGCAGCGGCCAAATGACGTAGAACTGTTCCTCGACGGCGAGCGACCAGGTGTGGAGGAAGGGATTCTCCGCCGACGCGTGATAATTCACCGCGTTGCGAGCGAAGAGGACGTTGCCGTAATGCAGCGCCACAGCGCGTGCGTCGGAGGCGATCGGCCGCTGATCGATCGGCGCGTAGAAGAAGAGCGCGATCGCGAGCGTGGCCAGCAGCACGACGATGAGCGCCGGCAGCAGTCGCTGAGCGCGCCGCGCGTAGAACGTCGTGAGATCCACATCGCCGGACGCGGCGAGCTCTCGAGCCAGCAGTCCGGAGATCAGATAGCCGGAGAGAACGAAGAAGACGTCGACGCCGATGAAGCCGCCCGCCATCCACCAGATCCCGGCATGGAACGCGACAACGAACAGGATCGCGATCCCACGCAGGCCTTCGATGTCGGCTCGGAACGCCGAGCGCTCGGTGGGCGGGAGCGGGGCCATTCGGAATGGTACGGCAAATGGCTCCGCGAAGTTACCGTCGGCGGTGGACGGTGAGCGATGGGCGATCGTGGCCCGTCGCTATTGGTATTGGATGTAGATCGGCTTGGGGTGGAGCGCGAGGACCTCGGCCGGCGCCATCATCCGGCTGCCGTTCTTCTTGTCGTTGCGATAGAAGAGCTTAAAGCCAGTGAACTGAACAGGATACTGATACACATAGCGCCGGTACGACTCGCGCTTGAGCGACGGCGGGCCCCAGCCGTCCATGTTCACGACAATCTGGACGCGCGGATCCAGCTTGATGCGTTTGTAGCCAGTGAGCATGTCGCGCGTGAATCGATGGACGACGAGAACCTTCGGCGGGATGTGCTCTCGCTCGACCAAGTCGCCGAGGAGAGACGCGGCGTAGTTCACATCCTCCGCGTCGAAGGTGCCGATCCGCGATCCGGGAACGCCCCCGCGCTTCATCGAGAACTCGGGGTCGATCCCGAGGTGGACATCGGGGCGCTTGAGGAAGGGCGTAAGACGCGGAAGCTCTTCCTGGAGTGTGCCCTGCCCGACCTGGACGTCGAGAAAGAGCAGCGCACCCTTGGACTTCGCCCAACCATAGACGCGCTCGATGAGCGCGCTGTCCATGCGCATTCGATACTTGCCGGCCGTCCCCGGAGAGCCTTGGGCGACGACAGCGATGAGATGGAGCGCCGGCTGGACCGGCGTCGCCGAATCGGCGGAGCTCCACGCGGCGACCTCGCGGTCGAGTTTGGCGAGCATTTCGTCGGAGGGAAGCTCGCCGAGGATCCCCATCTTCTTCGAGAGCGGATTGCCGTAGAAGGCAACGATCCGTTTGTTGGGTAGGATGGCCCCGGGCAGTGGATCCGGTCCGCCGACGGGCCAGGTCGGAGGCGCAGGCTCGGCTTTGACTCGCTTCGCTGCCTTCGGCGACGCTTTGCGCGGCGTCCCCTGGGCTTTCACCGAAGTCGACTTCGGATGTGCCGGACTCTGCGTTGTCGCCACGTGCGGATGGCCAGCGAGCCCAGCTAGCGCCATAATCATCGCCGCACCAAGCGAGAAGCTACCGCGTCGAAGGTCGGCCGTCGCAAAGCTCATTCTGTGGAATCGGTGGGTTTCACGTTCAAACGACATAAACATGGGCTGGTCACAAAACTACGATCCGCTGCACGGCCCGCTCTCGACGCTTTCCGCGGCGCTGCCACTGGTCGTCTTACTTGGACTCCTCGCGCTGCGACGAGTTCCAGCGTACGTGGCCGCGCTGGCCGGTCTCGCTGCGGCGTTGGCGGTGGCCGTCTGGATCATCGGGATGCCGGGACCGATGGCGGGACGAGCAGCGCTGCTCGGCGCCATGTACGGACTCCTGCCGATCGGTTGGATCGTGCTCAATGTCATCTTTCTGTATCGGCTGACCGAAGAACGCGGCGTGTTCATCACGCTGCAGCGCGCGATCACGGGAATCACGACCGACCGCCGGCTCCAGTTGCTGCTGATCGCGTTTTGCTTCGGTGCGTTCTTCGAGGGGGCCGCGGGGTTCGGGACACCCGTGGCTGTGACGGGCGCGATGCTGATCGGGCTCGGTTTTCCGCCGCTCGAGGCCTCGGCGCTGTCGCTCATCGCGAATACGGCGCCGGTCGCGTTCGGCGCACTCGGCACGCCGATCATCGCGCTGCAAGGCGTGACGGGTCTCGACCTGGGTCACTTGAGCGCGATGATCGGGCGACAACTGCCGGTCTTTTCGCTGATCGTTCCGTTCTGGTTGATCGCCGCGTACTCCGGGTTGCGCGGAGTCCGGGAGCTGTGGGCGCCGTTGTTGGTAGCGGGCGTGACGTTCGCGATACCGCAGTATCTGGTGTCGAACTTCCACGGACCGTGGCTCGTGGACATCATCGCGTCGGCGTGCTCGATGGTTTGTTTGGCGTGGTTCCTCGTCGTGACGCGAGGACGAGCGACAGCGAGCGGCTCCATTCCGGCGGCCGCTGAGCCACACACGGAGATCGACGTGCCAGCGCGCGCGGCGCCATCGCTTCGAACGGCGATCATGCCGTGGCTCGTTCTCGTGGTGATCGTGTTCGCGTGGGGAACGCCGCAGGTGAAAGCGTTCTTGAACCATCTGTCGGCGCCGAGCTTCCCGATGCCGGGTCTGGACAAACTGGTATCACGGGTGCCGCCCGTGGTCGCCAATCCGACGCCGGAGGCGGCGGTGTTCAGCTTCAACTGGCTCTCGGCGACGGGCACGGCGATCCTGCTCGCGGCGATCGTCACCGGGTTCCTGCTTCGCTACTCGGTCGTCGACCTGCTGAAGCGATACCTCACGACGCTTCGAGTGGTCTGGCGATCGCTGCTTACGATCGCGGCGATGCTGGCGCTCGGGTACACGAGCCGGTATTCGGGCGAGGACGCGATACTCGGTTTGGCATTCGCGCACACCGGCGTCGCTTACCCGTTTTTCGCGGCGATGCTCGGCTGGTTGGGCGTCGCACTGACGGGAAGTGACACGTCGTCCAACGTGCTGTTCGGCAGCCTGCAGAAGATCACGGCGACGCGGCTTGGTCTCGATCCGGTGCTGATGGCGGCCGCGAACAGCTCCGGCGGGGTGATGGGAAAGATGATCGACGCGCAGAGCATCTGCGTCGCCAGCACGGCGACGGGTTGGACGGGTCACGAGTGGAGGATTCTCCGATTCGTGTTCTTTCATAGCCTGGCGCTGGCGTCGTTGGTCGGTCTCCTCGTGTTGCTTCAGCAGTATGTGTTCACGGGGATGCTGATCCGGTGAGGCCCGTCATCCTGAGCGAAGCGAAGGACCTACTGTCCCCGGTTCGTAACTAGCCAAGGACAGTAGGTCCTTCGTCGCTTCGCTCCTCAGGATGACGAGTGGCGCGTCAATTTCATGTAAAGGATTGTTGAGCGCGACCGAACAATGTGTTCGCTGCGTCCCAAAAGCGGACAGTCGAGCGCGGCGGAAGAATCTCGAGTTTTGCTGCAAGTAACTTCTGGCCAAGTGCTTCCGTAGTGATCGGGGCAGGCACGGTCCTTCCTTAAGGGACGGCAAACCCTCTCGGGGAATGAAGTGTCTGACGGTGTGAGTAGGTCGTTCGAGTCCTGGTTCTTCGGAAGTGTTCCATGAGCGCGTTGTCTGTCTTTGTCGATCGTTACGCGGATACCCTCGAGTTGCCCACTGTCGGCAGCATGGCGACGGTGTCGGCAAACTGGGAACGCGATCAGGTCGTAGAGCACCTGAGGACGCAGTTTCAGATTGTTCGCGAGCTGGGCAGCGGCGGGATGGGCGTCGTCTTTCTGGCGCGCGACATCGCATTGCATCGGCTGGTCGCGATCAAGGTCCTGCGTTACGAGTTCACCGCGTCGGACGAGCATCGTGAGCGCTTCCGTCGTGAGGCGCGAATGACGGCGCGTCTGAGCCACCCCAACATCGTCCCGGTGCACAGCTTCGGCGAAGTGGACGACCTCGTCTACATCGTCATGAAGTACGTGCACGGCGAATCGCTGGCGACGCGACTACGACGTGAGGGCGCATTGCCGGCCGAGGAGACGCGACGAATTCTGCGCGATCTCGCGTTGGCGCTCGATTCGGCGCATCGCGACGGCGTCATCCATCGCGATCTCAAGGCGGAGAACATTCTCCTCGAGCGCGACAGCGGCCGCGCGATGCTGACGGATTTTGGAGTGGCGCTGCTGCGGTCGCTCGACCCGGTTCGCGCTGATGCGTCGCGGGCCTTCGGAACGCCGCACTACATGTCGCCCGAGCAAGCGGCTGGTGAGCTCGACATCGACGGCCGGAGCGACATCTACTCGGCGGGTGTGCTCGGATACTATATGCTATCGGGGCGGCTTCCCTTTGACGCTCCGACCTTCGAGTCGCTGGCGGCGCGCCACATCGCCGAAGCGCACGTGCCGGTCGCCGAGTTGGTGCCGAACGCGCCGGCGTCGCTGTGCGATACGATCGAACGAGCGATGGCCAAGGAGCGGAACGACCGCTGGCGCTCCGGACGAGACATGGCCGCCGAGCTCGAATTGGCGGCGCCGCCGAAACGTCGATGGTTCCGCCGCGCGACGCGAGGCTCGCTGCTGCGAAGCCGGATCGCGGCGGAGCTCGCGCTGATCGCCGGAGTGATGCGGGCCGTGTTCAAATGGACGATGATCTGAACTCGGCGACTCGGCGACTCGGCGACTCGGTGACTCGGTGACTCGGTGACTCGGTGACTGGCCCGGCAAAGTGCCGGGCCTTTTTATTCCGGGCCGCAGATAGCCCCCGGGGGTATTAGCTTTGAAGGCATGAGCGAGCACGAGACGATTACGATTCCAGTGAGCGGCATGACGTGCGCGGCCTGTCAGGCGCGCGTGCAGCGAGCCCTGACGAAGGCGCCGGGAGTGGATTCCGCGTCGGTGAATCTCATGACGAACTCGGCGACGGTGGAATACGACGTCGGGCTCACGACGCCGGAAACGCTCGTCGAGGAGATTCGCGCCACCGGGTACGGCGCCGACCTACCGGTCGAGGATCGCACGGCGATCGACAACCAGATCGCGCTCGACGAAGAGCGCGAACGAGAGTTCGTGACGCTGCGAAGCCGCGCGATCGTCGCATTTGTTGTCGGCGGGTTGACGATGTTGGCGCCGTTCGCGTTCGGCGTGCCGATGATGCTCATGACCGGTAGCGCCCCGGCCTCCTGGTGGATTCTGCTCGTCGCGACGGGCCTCGTGATGGGTTGGGCCGGACGCGATTTCTACACGCGCGCCTGGATGGCGGCGCGTCATCGCTCGGCGAACATGAACACGCTCGTAGCGGTGGGAACGAGCGCGGCGTTTCTGTTCTCGGTGTTCGCAACCGCGGCGCCCAGCGTGTTGATGCGCGCCGGGGTCGAGCCGCAGGTCTACTACGAGGCGGTGACGCTGATCATCGCGTTCGTGCTGGCCGGCCGCGCGCTCGAGGCGCGGGCCAAGAGGCAAACGTCGCGCGCGATCCGCCAACTGATCGATCTTCAGCCCGCGCGGGCGCGAATTGTCCGCGGCGACGACGAAATCGAAGTCGACGTGCAGGCGGTGCGAGCGGGCGACATGGTGTCGGTGCGGCCGGGCGAGCGCATCCCGGTGGACGCCGAAGTACTCTCGGGAGAGAGCGCCGTCGACGAATCGATGCTCACCGGGGAGTCGATGCCCGTGACGAAGCGGGCCGGCGACCGGGTGTTCGGCGGGACGGTGAATCGAACGGGTGCCTTTCGAGCTCGCGCGACAACGCTCGGCGACGGGAGCGCGCTCGCCCGCATCGTTCGGTTGATGCGCGAGGCGCAGAGCTCGCGGGCGCCTATCCAGAATCTGGCCGACCGCGTAAGCGCGGTGTTCGTCCCGACGGTGATGGCGCTCGCGCTGGTCACGTTCGTCGTGTGGTTGGTGTTCGGCGGGCGGGCGCACCTCGGGCAAGCGATCGCGGCGGCGGTGTCGGTGTTGATCATCGCATGTCCATGCGCGATGGGCCTTGCCGTCCCGACCGCGGTCATGGTCGCGACGGGAAAGGGCGCCGAGCTCGGACTCCTCATCAAGGGCGGCGAGGCACTGGAGCGAGCCGGGAATGTCGACACCGTGATTCTCGACAAGACCGGCACCGTGACGACGGGCCGGCCCGTCGTGACCGACGTCGTCGCGGCCGCGGGCGTCGATGAGAGAACGCTTATATCGATCGCCGCGGCAGCTGAACGATCGTCCGAGCATCCGATTGCGCAAGCGATCGTCCGGCGTGCCGCCGAGGACAATCTTTCGCTACCCAGTGTGGATGGATTCCTGTCGGCGACCGGGCGTGGAGTGCGAGCGGTGGTCGGCGGAGAGGAAGTCCTCGTCGGGTCCGAGCGGCTGGAGCGCGAATCCGAGGTCGACGTGAGCGTGATGGATGGCGACGCTCGCCGGTTGGCGGGGGAGGGGAAGACCGTCGTCTACGTGGCGCGCGCCAACCGGCTGCTCGGTTTGATCGCGGTGGCCGACGCCATCCGAGAGAGCTCGCGCGACGCGGTGCGGCGGATGCGCGACGCGGGCGTCGACGTGGTGATGCTGACGGGCGACAACCGTGAGACGGCCGATTCGATCGCACGACAGGCCGGCATCACGAACGTGCAGGCGAATCTGCTTCCCGAAGCAAAGACGACGGAGGTCGCGCGCCGACAGGAGGAGGGAAGGGTCGTCGCGATGGTCGGGGACGGGATCAATGACGCCCCGGCGCTCGCTCAGGCCGACGTCGGCATCGCGATGGGAACGGGAACCGACATCGCGATCGAGGCGGGGGACATGACATTGATGCGCGCGGATCTCGGCGGGGTCGCCGATGCGATCGCCCTGTCGAAACGAACGATGCGAACGATGCGCGAGAATCTCTTCTGGGCGTTCATCTACAACGTGATTGGAATTCCCCTGGCCGCCGGCGTGCTTTACCCGCGGCTGGGCCTCTTGCTCAACCCGGTGATCGCGAGTGCCGCCATGGCGCTCAGTTCGGTGAGCGTTGTGACCAACAGTCTGCGTCTTCGCGGATGGAAACCATGACCGAGCTGTGGAACCACCTATGAAGCAGGCGAGCAATCGAGCCGAGTGCGCGTGTGGAGCTCACGAGACATCCGGCCGCAAAGCGGTGGCTGTCGATCCGGACATCAAAGAGCGCAATCTCAAGCGTCTGCGTCGTATCGAGGGACAGGTGCGCGGGATACAGAAGATGATCGAGGATGACCGGTACTGCGCGGACGTGATGACGCAAATCGCTTCCGTACACGAAGCGTTGCGGGCCGTGGGGCAGGAGCTCATGCGAAATCACCTGCGTCACTGTGCGACGTCAGCGATCAAGGCGGGGAGCAATGACGCCGAAGCGATGTACGACGAGCTGATCGACATGATGTATCGGCACGCCAGATAGGCGGCCCTCGGCCCGCCTCAGCCGCTGAGCGCCGCGGGGGACGCACGATTGTTGCCGAGGTGAGCCTTCCGATGGGAAGACTCACCGCAGTCCTCGCGTTGGCGCTGACGGTGTCGCGCGCCATTCCCGCTCAAGTCAGAGCGTTCGTACCGCCGGATTCTCCAGTTTATGGAGACATCGATCGGCTGTCGGCCGCCGGATTGATCGACACGATCATCATTGGCACTCGACCGTACACGGCACGCGAGATCGTCCGGCTGTTGTCCGAAGCGAAACGGAATCTCGATCGACGCTCCGGCGGAACGGAATGGGCCGCGCGCGCGATTACCGCCGGTCTTCGGCGATACGATCGATCTACACGCGGCGGCATCGAGACAGTGGGAGTCGATCTGACGTTCCTCGATTCTCCCTATCGCGCCATCCCAGCCGACGGGAACGGAAGCATTGACGCGACGATCAATCCGCTGGCCGCCTACCGCGCCGGGCGGCCGCTGGCAAACGGCACGACGAGCACAATCGAGACGACGGCCGACGTTTCGCTCGGGCGTTACGTAGCGGTTTCGCTTCAGCCGCGCGTGGCCTTCGGCTCGCCGCGCTCGACCCCAGGCAACGCAACGCTCGGCATGCAGAGCGGAAATGTCGTCGGCGCGTTCGGCAACTTCGTGATCGATGTCGGGCGGAGCTATGTGGGATTCAGCCAATCATATCCGTCGGGCCTGCTCTTGTCGGGGAATGGGCCGCCGCTCGACATGATTCGCATCTCGACGGAACGGCCCGCGGCGCTGCCTTGGCTGTTTCGCATCCTCGGTCCGATGTACGGCACGCTGTTCGTCGCGGACCTCGGGACGTCGCATCAAACGCATCCTCACTCGAAGCTCGCGGGATATCACGTGTCGATGCTTCCACATCCAAATGTGGAGCTGGGCGCCGAGGTGATCGACGAGACCGGCGGCAACGGGGCGCCTGCCGGAACGTTCACCGATCGCGTGATCGATCTTTTTCCGGTCTTCGACCTTCCGCTGTTAGAGATGTTATATCGCGGGTACGGCAACCTTCGCTTCTCGAACAAACTCGTCGGCGTGGATGGGCGGTTGCGGATGCCGGCTCTCGCCGGAATGGAGATGTACGCCGAGGTCGCGGTCGACGACGCGGACATCCGCCGGTTGCGCAGCACGTTGCTCGAGGATGGCGGCATCGTCGGTGGGGTCGCCTGGAGCTGCCTCATCGAATGCGGCCGAGTGGTGACGCGACTGGAGTATCATCAAACCGGAATCCGCTACTACACTCACACCGACTTCTCCAGCGGTGTTCAGCAACAAGGGGATCTCCTCGGAGACGCTCTCGGGCCGCGCGGGCTTGGAGGCTATGCGTCGGTCGACGCCGAGGTGGGCCGGTTCGGGCGGGTGAAAGCGTCCGCGGCGCATGAGGTGCGGAGCGGAAACCTCTACCGTTCGGCGGCGTCGGATTCCACGCTGTCGGATTTTCATTTCGAGCAGATTCTTCATCGACCGGGGGAGCATCGAACGCGCGTGGGCACGGAATGGCGCGCGGGCCGCGTCGACTCGCGGTGGAGCACAACGATCGGGCTCGGCGTCGAGCTGGTCACCAACGCCGACTTCGTGGCGGATCGCCGTCGGGTGAACAGCATGGCGCGGATATCGACGGAGTGGCGCCCGTGAAGCACGGCGCGTTCAGGACGACAGCACTTGCTCGAAGATCGCCAACGTTTCGGTCGCGGACCGATCCCAACTGAAGGCGCGTGCCCGCTCGCGGCCGCGGGCGCTGAGATGCTGTCGCGTTTCCGGGCTCTCGAGTAACGCGACCAGCCGTCGCCCGATGTCGGCCGGATCGCGAGGGTCGCAATACGTGACCGCGTCGCCGCATACTTCGACGAGTGGTTCGATTCTCGACGCGAGGCATGGTGTTCCGGCAGCCATAGCTTCGAGTGGTGGGAGCCCGAAACCTTCATAGAGCGAGGGCTGCACGAGCACGTCGGCGCCGGCGACGCACTGCTGAAGCGCCGAGAACTCGAGATGTTCGGCGAATCTCACACGGCCGTTGAGCGCGGTGGCCTCCTGCTCGATGCGGCGATCAGTCGTGCGAAGAGTGTCACGCCGCGATCCGACGATCACGAGATCATGCGGGACTCGATCGGCTATCATCGCGAAAGCTCGAAGCAGCCCGACGAGGTTTTTGTGCGGCTTGGCGAGCCCCACGAAAACGATGTACGGACGCGCCGCCGAAGCGCGGGCGACCGGCGCGATGTCGAACCAACTCGGATGCACGCCGTTGTGTACGACGTGAGTCGCCGGCCCTGAACCTACCAACCGCCCAAACTCGCGGCGGGTGAAATCGGAATCACAAATGACCGCCGCGGCGCGACGCCGGACGGCCGCGTACATCGTCGTGGCGTACTTCCGTCGCAGCCAGCGGTTCCTGTATTCGGGCAGGGCGAGGTGCATGACATCGTGCACCGTCACGACGAGGCGAGGGGTGGCCGTGATCGGAATGTTGTAATGCGGCGCCCAGAGCAGATCAGCGCGGCGGAGGCCGAACCGCGCGAAGGCAAGTTGCTCACGCAACGAATACAGAGGCGCGTCCGCGTCTCTGATCTCCACGTTGCTGGGCTTGCCGACGTCGGCAAGACGCTGGCGGTCGCCGAGCAGGGTGAACCGCCAATTCGGCCTCTTGTCGATGATGCGCGGCAGAGTGTTGCGCAGGCATGTGCCGATGCCACTCGAGGCAATCATCCGCGCGTCGACGATGATCGACGGTGTATGGCGCGTCATGACGCCTTCGGGCGACGAGGCTGAAAGTTTCGCCATTCCCGGTCGACGAACGCGGAGAATTCGTCGCGAAAGACGTGTTCGGCAAAGCGCTCGGCGTTGCCGCGACAGACACCGGGCTCGATCCGACAAGCGTTCGATTCGAACTGCCGGACGGCGTCAGCGATGGCAACGTCGGACTGCTCATCGAAGAACACGCCCGTCGGTGCGTCGTGATCCAGTCCGCGAACGGTCTCCAGCGTGCCGCCACGGGAGTACGCGATCACCGGGACACCGCGCGCCTGCGCCTCGACTGGTGCGATACCGAAGTCTTCTTCCGCGGCGAAGACAAATGCGCGGGCTCCGCCGAGGAGAGATCTGGCTTCGTCACGCTCGACGCGGCCGACGAGCTCCACATTGGGTCCGGCCGCGGCGCGAATCTTCGCGTCATCGGGCCCGGTGCCGGCGATGACCAACCGTCGATCGGGAAGGCGTGCAAAGGCGCGCGCGATCAGATCGATTCGCTTGTAGGGTACGAACCGGCTCATCGTGAAGTAGTAGTCGCCGGATCCTGGACGTCGGTCATTGTCGAGGTCGAAATAGTCGACGTCGACCGGCGGGTGGATCACCGTTGCCGGTCGGCCGTACGCGCGCGCGATGCGATCGGCGATGTACCGCGACAGTGTCACGAACGAATCGACACGTGTGGTTGTCGCACGGTCCCACCGCTGGAGTCCGTCGAGTAGACGATTCGCGGCGAACCCGCGGATGCCGCGCGCCAGCCCGGTTTCCTGGAGATATTGCGCGCGAAGATCCCAGGCGTACCGCATCGGGGACAAGCAGTAGCAGACATGCAGTTGGTCGGAGCGCGTCCGAACGCCCTTGGCGACCGCATGCGAATTCGAGATCACCACGTCGAACTCGCCGAGGTCGAGGGACGACATGGCGACTGGAAAGAGCGGCAGGAGTCGGCGGTAAGAGGACGCGACGCCGGGGACGCGATCGAGGAAGGTCGTGCGCGTACGCGAGACACCCACGAATCGCCGATCGGGCTCGGCCATCTTGTCGATGAGAGTAAAGACCGTTGCGTCGGGAAAGATGCGGAGCAGCTCACGGAGCACGAGCTCCGACCCGCCGAGCGTAACGAGCCAGTCATGGGCGATGGCGATCTTCACGAGAGGGCGATGGATGGGGCGGCAGACGATGGGTGGCCGACGAGAGGCGACGAGATGCGGAGCAATGGTCGTGCTCGCGAGACGATGCCGCTGCACCACTTCTTGCCGTGCTCAGGGGAAATATCCTGGAACTAGCACTGACGTATGGAAGAGGCCGAATCGCTGAACACGATCTCTCAGCCTGGACACCGGCTGGTGATGAACTCGCTTCTCAACGCCATCGGACAAGGAGTTCCGATCATCGTCGCCATCGTCTCCGTCCCGCTGCTCCTTCGCGGGCTGGGCACGGAGCGCATGGGACTTCTGACGTTGTCATGGAGCGTCATCGGGTATGCGAGTCTATTCGACTTCGGACTCGGCCGAGCGCTCACGCAAGTGGTCGCTGAACGGCGACAACTACATGCGGCGAACGACGACTTACCGGGGGTTGTGTCCTCCGCGCTCCTCGCGATGCTGCTGATTGGTTGCGGGGCGGGCATCGTCATGCTCGTCCTCGCTCGCTGGGCGACGAGCACCGGACTGAACGTCTCTCCCCAACTCCAGCACGAGACGCTCGCCGCCGCCCGCGTCCTGGCGATCGGCATTCCGATCGTCGTCCTCACGTCGGGCTTCCGCGGCATTCTCGAAGCGTATGAGCGTTTTGACTTGGCGAACGCGGTGCGCGTTCCAACCGGTATCTCGACCTTTCTGGGTCCGCTCGTCGTGATGCCGTTCACGCACAGCTTGGCATGGGCGGTGGGAGTGCTGCTCGCGGCGCGAATGGCGGGCCTCGTCGCGCTCATCGCACTGGTGAACCGCGTCGCACCGACGCTGTCCTTCCGTCCCTCGATCGCGCACTCGTCGCTCGGCCATGTGATGCGTTTCGGGGCGTGGATGACGGTGAGCAACATCCTCAGCCCTCTCATGTCATCGGCCGATCGGTTCTTCATCAGCGCGATGATTTCGGCTTCGGTGGTCGCGTACTATACCGCGCCGTACGAAATGGTCACCCGGCTGATGGCGATGATCGCTCTTGCGGTCGCGACGTCGCTTTTTCCGGCGTTCGCGAGAGCGGCCGATGTTGCCGACGCCCGCGCGCTGCTTGGGCGCGGCGTTCGACTGATCACGACGACATTCGTGCCGGTCATCGTGCTCGTACTGGCGCTGGCGCCGACCATCCTCCGGCTGTGGCTCGGCGACGCGTTCGCTCGTGAGAGCGCAGTCGTTCTGCGGATTCTCGCGCTGGGAATTCTGATGAACGGTTTCGCGCAGGCGCCGTTCGCGATGATCCAGGCGCGCGGCCGCGCCGACCTCACGGCGAAGATTCACTTGGCCGAACTACCGTTCTACGTCACGTCCATGCTGTACCTGATTCGCGTCAACGGGATCGAAGGCGCCGCCATCGCCTGGACGTTGCGCGTGAGCGTCGAGGCTGTCGTTCTCTTCGTCGTCGCCCGCTATATGCTCGAAGAACCCTTGAGTGAGGTTCCCGTCACCGAAGCGATGTAGAAAGCGGCAACGGTCTCACCGATCGGACGAGCTCGGACGCCGCGCGCACAACTTCGTCCGCCGTCACGCCGCGCACACAGGCCATGCTGCCGCAGCCCGCGGAACGAAAACAGGGCGCACAGGGCGTGACGTTCGTGAGGACGCGGACCCGCGAGCCGAGTGGCCGCCAGTGCGCCGGATCACTCGTCGCGGCCATGATCGCGACAACCGGCACGTCGGCGGCGGCCGCGAGGTGCACCGCGAGTGAGTCGACGCCAACGACGAACGCCGCGCTTCCGAGAAGATATCGGAGCTCGTTCAACGACGTGCGGTCGCACGCGGAGATCAGAGACGCATCGCCGGCCCGGATCTCGTCTATCGCCGCCGAGTCCGCGGGCCCCTGTCCGGTCAAAACGATTTGAAGCGGCGTTTCGCGCCGCAATCGCCGGACGACCGCGCGCCATTCGTGAAATGGCCATTGCTTGCGCGCATTACCGGCACCGGGATGCAGAACGACGTAGCGGTCGCGCTTCACTCCCAGCTCCACGAGCAACGCTCGTCCCCGCGCTTCCACGGCCGCGTCAAGCGCCGGCAAATCGTAGTGCGGAGGAGCGGGCGCGAGGCCGGGGAGGACGCCACGCATCAATGCCAAGTGTTGATCTACGGTGTGTCGAGACGTGTCCACCCACGGAACAGCGTGAGTATACAGGGGGCCTCCGCCGCCGCTCGTGTAGCCAATGCGCACGGGAACCGCCGCATTGGAGAGAACGCGCCCGGCGTTTGGAAAGTACGGATACAGGTCGATGGCGACGTCGTAGCCTATCTGGCCGATCTCGGCGACGGCGCGCGCCGCACTGCGTCGATACCCGATCCAGCGATCGAGCGCTGATCCGGAGCGATTCGTTCGCCAGTGGTCGAACGTGTGTCGCCAACGAATCGCGAGGTGATTCTCGAAGACGGGAAGGGACCATGATGGCGCGAGCACTCCGACTGCCGCATCAGGGTAGCCGGCGCGGAGGGCGGGGAAAACGCTCGTCGCGAGAACGGCGTCGCCCAGGTGTCCTCCCACGCAGATGAGGAGCCGACGAGGCGCGGCGGGGAGAGCCGCGTTGGATGCGTCGCGCGATCGGGTCTGCTCCAGCCACGCGTCGCGGGCGCGCAATGCGATGTTCAACGCCGGATGTCTGACCAGATACCCGTGGCGAAGCGGCGAGCTTCGACGCGCAGCGCCCACGTCGGTCATCGACGGCCTGCGCGGCCGGTCGCCGCGGCCGGCCTGAAGAAAAAGTTGTTGATGTACGGCTGCCCGCGATCTGGGAGTTGCGCGGCTTGGAGCTGGTTCCGCTCGACGTCGAACAGCGTCACGGGGCGCAGCTGTCCCGATGAATCGAGGAAGGCCCCGTCGTATCCAAACGACGTGATCCGATCGAAGACCTCGGCGACTGGTTCGTGATGGTGTCGCTGCTCGATCTCGACGAGCAGGACCGGCCGGCATCGCCGAAGCGTTTCCTCGGCTCCGCGCAACACCTCGAGCTCGGCGCCTTCGACATCGATCTTCACGAATTTCAGATCGCAGAAATCGAACGCGTCGAGCCGCTCGAGCTTGACGGCGAGGGCCGCGTCGCTGCCGACGGTTGCACGAAGGCTGGCCGAGGGTGAGGACTCGGATCCGCGCGGAATGTGCAAGACCCCGACTCCGGTGACCGACGAGAGCGCGACCGGATGCACGCGCACGTTCCTGGGTCGGCGGCGGGAGGCGTATGCTTGGAGGACCGCGACACACTCTGGTTGGGGCTCGAAGGCTTCGACGACGGCGCCCCGTTTGGCGAACATGTGCGTGTAGAGGCCGTGGTTCGCGCCCACGTCGGCTACGTGATCGCCGGGCTGAACCATCGCCGCGACAACGGACAGCTCGCGCTCGAGCAGTCCGCGCGTTCGCTCATAGAGGAATCGGATCGGCGGCTGCCAGGCAGCGGGCAGCTTCTTACGAATGAGTCGGGCGACGCTCATCGGGTCATGACGCGGGAGAAGCGCCGAGCTGCCTCACTCGAGCCGTGTCGCGCGCGATGGCGTAGGTCAAGCCAACGAGCACCCACATGATCTCCATCACGAACGTCGTGAAGAGGCTATTCACGAAGACGCTGTGCGCGGCAATCGCAACGATCGATGCCAATGTTCCGATCACGATGCCACGATGCTCGGCGCTCGCGACCTTTGCGCGCCACACGGCCGCGCAGCGTCGATAGATCACGATGAACATCCAGAGAAGCAACGCCAGGCCGATGACGCCGGTCATCACCGCGGCGAAGAGCAAGCCGCCGTCGGCGGAATAGTTGGCGACGCCAAGCCGCGGAACGCCGTACTCTCGCTCGACGATGAATCCGTAGGTGTTGAAGCCGACCCCGATCCAGGGATGGTCGGCGAACACTCGGACCGCCATGCCCCACGCCGCGAGTCGAGCGAGGGCCGACGCATCGAGGCCAAACTTCCCGTACGACGCGGCGAACGTAATGAGCCTGGGGAGCGCGGCGAGCGCGAGCAGGAAGGCGACGGCGGCAACGCGCAGGAGACGCTTCGGAATGCCGTACACGGCGACGATCACGCCGATGCCGAGGACGAGGCCGATGGCGGAACTTCTGGACAGCGTGAGCACAAGCGCCGTGAACAGCACCAGCGGTTTCCATCTGGCGACGCGCGCGCCGACAGAGATCTGCGCGAGCTCGACGAGGAGGATCGACATCAACATCGCGCCCGCGATGTTCGGGTCGAGAATCGTCGACACCAGCCGACGACCTTGCGGATCCCAGTCGAGGTAGGGCCGCGACCCCGCGTAAACCAATTGCGCAAAGCCCGGCAAGAATATCACCTGGACGATGCCGAAGCCCGCGATGGCGAGCATGGTGGATTCGAGCGTGCCCCATACGGCCGACACATCGCGGGCGCGAATGACGTTTACCATCACGAGATAGATCGCGAGATACGCCAACCAGCGAACGAGATAGGCGAGGCTCACAACGAGCTCGAAGGAGGTCAAGCCGGCGCGGGCGGCGGAGCTCAGCGCCGATGCGGCGCCGACCGCCGCGAAGGACAGCGCAATGAATCCAACGCGGTCGAGACGAAACGAGCGACGGGCGAGAGCGATCGCGAGGCCGACGACGACGAACGCGGCCACGCCGAGATCGTTCACGAGCACGGGCGCCTCCCGGTCACTGCTCGAGAACACGGGAATGCGCCCGAGGTTCGCGACGACGAGCAGGGCGACAGCGACGCGCAACGCGTCCGCGCCGCGAACGGCGAATGCGCGACGTGTCGGCGTCCATGTGACGAGGAGCGGAGGGCTCGCCCCCATGATCACGTCGTCAGGAGACGCCATTCCGACCATTACCGTTGAAAACGACTCCCGCGCACGGCACCTCGAGCCGTTTGAGCATCTGCACCGTGTCGACGAGTTGGGCCCGCGCGAAGCGTCGCTCGGGAGCGACGAGCAGGACGGGTCGATTCTCGCCAATTGCGGCGGTGGCCGTGTCAGAGGTGATCGTCGGGAGCTTCACAACCACGAGGTCATTTTCGCTCTCGAGGCGCGCGATGGTTCCGTTCACATCCGGAACAGTGCCGGCGCTGAGATCGAGCACGGTCGCCGAGATCGAGCGTAGCGACGCCGTTTGCACGAGTCGCGCGACGATCGGATCGAGCTGGGCGGACTCGGCCAGCGGTGCGACGAGGATCGTCCGAGTCGCGGAGGCTCCGAGGAGAAGCGGCAGGTGCGGATCGAAACGGAGCGCGGGAACGCCGGTGGTCCGTTCGACGGTCGCGGGATCCTGCACCCAACGGCCCATCATGCCGACGAACATTGCAATGGCGAGCCCAACGAGCAATCCGCCGCCGACGCCCGCCGCCATCGTCGGGAGCGGCCGCGGGAACGCCACGCGCATCGGGGGCTCCGCGATGTCGAGCGACTGCACGTTGCCGCCTTCAGTGACCGCGGCCACTCGCGCCTCGACGAGCTGTGCCTGCATCGCGGCTTGCACCTGCGACAGCTGCAGGACGCTTCGCTGCAGGCGATTACCCGACGCCAGCTCGGCCGGGAATGCGCCGAGCGTGGTTCGAAGCGAGTCGAGTTGCAGCGACAGGTCCTGGTGCTGCCGCTTGAGCGAACTCTGATACGCCCCCGCCATGGGGCCGAGCTGCCCTTCGAGATTGCGAATGCTTTTCGACAGCGCAACCACCTCGGAGTCGGTCTCGAGCCGGGTGACGAGCAGCTTGGAGCGTTCGGTTTCGAGCTCGCCGATCTGCGTCAGGAGCGCGTTGATGGCGGGGCTCTTCAGAAAGGCCGGATAGGCCGCGAGGTCTCGCACCGACATGGTACCGGCCGACACTTGCGACATGAGCTGCTCGAGCGCGCCGCGCTCGACATCGTTTTCGCCGATGCTCGCCCTGAGCTCGCCGGCCCGCTCGAGCGACAGCTTTCCGATGGTCTGCGGGTCGATCAAGCGACTCGATTCCTGGAATTGCCTGAGGGCTTGCTCGGAGATCGCAAGCTGGCGAGTCACCGAATCGAGTTGGGCGGTGAGAAACTGCACGCGGTGCTGGTTCGTGCCGCGATCCGTCGAATGCCGCAAGCCCAAGTAATAGCCGACGAGCAGGTTCGGAACGGCGGCGGCCGTGAGCGAATCGCTCGTCCGACAGGCGACTCGCAGCACCTCGCCGCCCGCCTTGGAGACCGATATGCGCTTCCGCATTCGTGTGACGGCGTCTTCGCGATCGAAAAGCTGAATCTCGTAGCGCGCATTCGCCCGAGCGCCCGACGCAAGCGAGAACCGACCAACCGGCAGCACGATCGGTTGCCCACTTGCAACCGTGATCGCCGTGTCGCGACCGGCGATTCGAATCGTGCCGTTGGGCTCGAACGACAGCGTGTATTTGCGCGGTTTGAACGAGCCGCGAAGCTCCGCGGTTTGGACCAGTGCATTCGATGGGATCCCGCCGGGCGCGCGCACTTGCACCTGTAGCCTCAGCGAGTCGACGACCCGTCCGACCAACTCTCGGCTGGAAAGGATCTGGACCTCGGTCTCGAGCGGCGAGGAACTTCCAGCCTGGAGCAGGCTCGCGGCGCCATCGCCGCCGGCGCCGCCGGCGAGCTTGGCGAGAAGTGAGGCTCCGGATGCCTGCTGTGATCGAACGACGATGCTGGACGCGGCCTCGAATCGGCGCGGACCGAACAGCAGGAGCACGCCGGCGACGGCAGCCCCGACGAGCGTAATTCCCACAATGAATGACCAACTGCGGCGTGCCGCCCGGGCGAGCTCCGCGAGATCCAGCGTGTCGGCCGCGTCGTCAGGCGTGCGCATCATTTCCTCAACAGCGTAAAGGCGATTGATGCGGTCACGCCGGCGACGCCCGTGATGGTACCGAGGTTCTCCACCCACCAGGGCCGCCGCCCGACGAGGATCACATCCCCCGAGCGCAACTGCTCGACGACGGCGTCCGGCTTGTCCCAGCTCTGGGCCCGAATGCGTTCCGCGCCGCGAAGGATCTCGACCTTGTGCGCATCGCCGTTCGGGGCGACGCCGCCGGCGCGCGCGATCACGTCGCGAATCGTCGACGTCTGATCGATCATGTAGACGTCCGGCTTGTTGACGGCGCCGTTGACCGTCACCCGGCGGAAGGCGATCACATCGATCACCGGGCCTCGAAGGAAGGTCGCGTAGCGCGCGCGCAGCGTGTCGCGCAGCCGGTCATAGTCGAGCGCCAGCACCCCGATGGAGCCGACATGGCGGAGATTGATCTCGCCGCGCTCATCGACGACAACGGTATCGCTGAGCTTGATCTCGGGCCACACTCGAACGATCACGCGATCCCCGACCGCGAGTCGAGGGGAGGATGCGACGGCGCTCTGAGCGACGCCCTGCGCGGCTACGCTACCGGGCGCGAGCGTGATGGCGATCAACAGTATCGCGAGGGGTTTCATCATAGTCCTCTAATTGACGACTTCGCAACGAGCAGTCGAGCTTGTCGCTCGGCCTCAACAGTGCAAGGTCAACGAGCTGCGCTGTGTCCGATCGGTCTGAAGCTTGCGGCTGCGCCGCAGGGTTCACACGGCGAAAGTGGCGACCGAGCACAGCGCGCGTTCGACACCGTTTGCATGCCGCGGGAGATGCATGCAAGCCCAGCACCAGCAGGCAGCGCTGTCTGCTCACTCGAGGCCGCCGCGGCGTTAAGAAACCCTTTGTCTACGACCGCATGCGTCACGACCGCTCCATACCTGCCGAACGCGGCCGCAGCCAGCAACCCGGCAAGCTCCCCAACAACACACAGCACGTCGGACTTCAGCGCGAACAGATCACATTCGAGTCGACTCGGCTGCACTTCACGGCCGTGGCCGACGTCGCGATCGCTCAGCGCGAATCGCGGCGGTGGAGCTTGCTCGCGAAACGCGCGTTCGACGTCAGCGCGTCGCTGATCGGACTGGTCCTGGTGGCGCCGCTGCTGGGGGCGCTCTCCGTGCTCATCTGTCTCGAGTCATCCGGGCCGCCGCTGTTTCGCCACCAGCGCGTCGGGCTGCGCGGGCGTCGTTTCGGCTGTCTGAAACTACGAACCATGCGGCCGGACGCCGAGCGACGACTGCTCGCCGATTCGGCCCTCTACGACGAGTACCGACGTCACCATTTCAAGATTCCTGATGACCGTGATCCACGCACGACCCGCATCGGACGCTGGCTCCGACGGACGAGCCTCGACGAGCTGCCACAGCTTTGGAACGTGTTGGTCGGCGACATGTCGCTCGTCGGGCCGCGGCCCGTCGTGGACGAAGAGCTGGCGATCTATGAAGGATCTCGCACGACGTTGTTGTCGATGCGACCCGGGATCACCGGTGCATGGGCCGTCGGCGGCCGCAATTGCGTGGGGTATCCGGAGCGATGCGATCTCGAGCTCCGGTATGTCCGCGACTGGAGACCATCGTTGGACGCGAGAATCCTCACGGCGACGCTCGCGATGGTCATCGCGCCGGAACGACACCGACGGCGCCTCGAAAAGGCGCGTCAAGAAGCTCGGGCGGTGACGGCGCCTGCCAGCCGAACCGTGGACGCGCCGCCGGTCGAGGTTGAAGCGTCGTACGCTAACGCAACAACGCCTTTGCCGAATCGACCACTTTCTGCACAGTGAGCCCGAGCTCCTCGTAGATCCGCTCGTACGGCGCGCTGGCGCCGAATCGGTTGAGACCCAAGACGACGCCGTCTGAACCGACCCAGCGGAACCAGGACATCGGGCTCGCGGCTTCGATCGACACTCGTGGAATACCGTCGGGGAGAATCGACTTCCGGTATTCGGGACTCTGCGCGGCGAACAGCTCCATGGACGGCATCGACACTACGCGCGTCGGCACGCCCTGCTCGGCGAGCTGTTGATGCGCGCGCAGTGCGAGCCCAACCTCCGAGCCCGAAGACATGATGACGACTCGCGGCGGCGTGCCTGCCGCCGGATCCGCCAACACGTACCCGCCGTGCATCAAGCCGTCGGCCGAGGCGTAAGTCGTGCGGTCGATGAAGCCGAGTTTTTGCCGCGTCAGGACGAGAGCGACCGGGCCGCCGTCGTGCTCCACGGCGGCGCGCCACGCTACGACGGTCTCGGTGGCGTCGGCGGGACGAATCACCGTCAGGTTCGGGATCGCGCGTAACGCGGAAAGCTGTTCGATCGGCTGGTGCGTCGGCCCATCTTCGCCGAGGCCGATCGAATCGTGCGTGTAGACGTAGATGACGTGCTGGTTCATGATCGCCGCGAGACGAACCGCGGGTCGCATGTAATCGGAGAAGATCAGGAATGTCCCACCGTAGGGGGTGATGCCGCGGTGCAGCGCCATACCGTTCATGATCGCCGCCATGCCGTGCTCGCGGATCCCGAAATGCACGTAGCGCGCGGCGTAGTCGCCCGGCTCAAAGTTCTTCCACGCTTTGACCGACGTGTTGTTCGACGGTGTCAGGTCGGCGGATCCGCCGACGAGCTCGGGGAGACAGTCAGCGGTTGCGTTGAGGACGGCCCCGAACGCGGCGCGGCTGGCGACGGCCCCATTTTCCTTGGTGAACGACGGCGCCTTGGCGTCCCAATTCGCGATGCGCTTACCGGAAATCCGTCGATCGAACTCCGCGGCATCGGCGGGATAGGCGCGTGCATAGGCGGCGTGCTTCTCGTTCCAGGCGGCGTGCAGCTTGGCGCCCTTTTCTTTCGTGCGTCTCCAGTGCGCGAGCGCCTCGTCGGGAACGAAGAACGGCTCGAGGCTCGGCCAGCCGAGGTTCTTTTTCGTCGCGATGACGTTGTCCTTGCCGAGCGGTTCCCCGTGTGCCTTCTCGGAGTCCTGGCGAGGGCTGCCGTAGCCGATGTGCGTGCGCGTGACGATCAGCGTCGGCCGGTCGGCGTCGCTCTGTGCTTCGGCGATCGCGCCCTCGATCTCGTCGAGATCGTTGACGTCGGCGATGTGGAGGACCTGCCAGCCGTAGCCCTCGAACCGCTTTGCCGTGTCGTCGCTGAACGTCAGATCGGTCGAGCCGTCGATCGTGATTCGATTGTCGTCGTAGAATCCGATCAGCTTGCCGAGCTTGAAATGTCCGGCGAAGGACGCGGCCTCGTGAGAAATACCCTCCATGAGATCGCCGTCGCTGCAGATGAAATACGTGTAGTGATCGACGATCGCGTTGTCGGGCTTATTGAACACGGCGGCGAGATGCGCTTGAGCGACAGCCATACCGACGGCGTTGCCAATTCCCTGACCGAGCGGGCCGGTCGTTGTCTCGACGCCGGGTGTGTAGCCGTATTCGGGATGACCAGGAGTGCGACTCTCCCACTGACGGAACTGCTTGAGATCATCGAGCGTCAGGTCGTAGCCGCTCAGGTAGAGACAGCTGTACAACAGCATCGACGCATGGCCGCAGGAGAGCACAAAACGGTCGCGATCGGGCCACGACGGGTCCGACGGATCGAAGCGCATCGTGCGCGTGAAGAGCACGTAGCCGAGCGGCGCCAGCGCCATCGGCGTGCCCGGGTGGCCGGACTCCGCTTTCTGGACGGCGTCCATGGCCAGCGTTCGGATGGTGTTGATGCAGAGGAGGTCGAGATCGCTCGTCGCCATGGCAATGCGGGATGATGCGGAGGGGAATAGGGACGAGAAAAAGGTAGCGGCCACCGGCAAAACGCGCGCGAGCGGATGTCCGCCGGGGCGAACATCCGCTCGAGTTCCGAAC
>DATLPC010000066.1:0-1131 GCA_035535975.1 Gemmatimonadaceae bacterium
GGCGCGCGTCGCAACCGATACTCGATTGCCGCGTTCGCGTTCATCGGCCTGTTCATCGTCGCGGGACTCGTCGTCCACCGCTCGAGTTATCTGGGCCGCGGCATCGGAGAATTCTTCTCGGGTCTGAGCGACGTGCTGTCGTCTCAGCCGGCGACGATCGGCCTCTATCCGTTCCATCTCATCGTCGCGCCGACGTTCGCGCATTCCATCGCCGAGTGGCGAGTGGCCGTATTACCAGCAATCGGGATGTTTTTGTTGCATGTCTTGTGGGTGATGCGGACCGACGCGGCGTTCGAGGACGCGGCGATCGAAGCGTCGGCCGAGCGTGCGCGACGCATCGAAGCCTTCCGCGGACGACGATCCTTCGGGACGATTACCGGACCGAAGGCGGGGCGAGCCACGCTCCGTCTCGCGGCCAAGGGTCATCCCGCGCTGGCGATTTTTTGGAAAAACATGCTCTGCCTGCAACGGACGGTGCAGCTCCGATTGTTCGTCGGCCCGCTGGCGATGGCGATCGCATTCGGCGCCGCGGTCGCCAGTGCGGGCGGTGACACCGCCGGTTTCGTCTCCGTGACGTCGGCGACGTTCGCCCTCATGATGGTCGTGTTCGGCGGGCGCTTGATTCGTAACGATCTTCGCCACGACATGCTGCACCTGCCGATGCTCAAGTCGTTGCCGGTGGCGCCGAGTCATGTCGTCTTCGCGGAAGTCGCGTCGGCGGCACTCCCGATGGCCGCACTGCAGGTGGTATTGGTCGTCATCTCCTACTTCGCGAGTCTCCTCGCGTCGCGGCAGCCGATCCCGGCGTCGATCCGCCTCGCCGTCGTCGTCGCCTCACCCGTCGCGGTTCTGGCGATCAACGGCGCGCTGATCACGGTGCAAAATGGGATGGCGGTTCTGTTTCCGGCGTGGGTTCGGCTCGGCTCCGGCGTGAGCACCGGCGTGGAAGCGCTCGGACAGAACGTGCTGGCGATGATGGCTAACCTGGTGACGCTGGGAATCGCCCTCATTCCGCCGATGATCGTCGCATGGACGTCAGTGCTTTTCTTGAACGCGTCGCGAGGTTTGAGTCTCGCGTTCGTACTCGTCGTCGCCTCGGTTGTTCTCGCCATCGAGACATACGGAGCGATG
>DATLPC010000067.1:0-6659 GCA_035535975.1 Gemmatimonadaceae bacterium
CGATTTCTTCGGCGCGACGAATCGTGAGCAGCCGCATCGGCGGTTCGCTGTCGACCGCGGTCCACGATTCGACGCGTCCGCCGGCGAGATCGACGACGGCGACGAAGCCTTCGTTCTTCGACCAATCGAAGCCGACGATGCGGGCCGCGCGCGTTGCGCTGGCGTTTTTCTCACGCGGCTGCACGGTGATCGTGCCGAAACGCGCCTGAGCCGTGACGTGATTCGATTGATGAAGCACCGCGACCGCGCGCTGAATCTCGGCGCCAGTGAGTGGATCCAACGGATGTCCAGTCGCTTGCGCACGGGCTAACGCAGCAGACACAGAGAGCAGCGCCGCCGCGCCGAGAAATCGAATCATCACAGCCCCTGTCAGAAGTTTACCGCCGAGACGCCGAGTCGCCGAGTCGCCTACAAACGCGCAACCGTCTCCCACTGCTTCGTCTCCGCACTTCTGAACAATGCGTCGATCACCGCCATGTTGGCGAGGGCGTTGTCGATCGACGACGGAATCTCGCCGACGCCGCGTATCGCGGCTGAGAAGCGGTCGCCTTGCAGCGTATACTGATTTGCGGCGTCGATCTCGATGATCTCAGCGGCGCTTCTGGTTCCGTCGTCGATCACGATGCGGCAAGGCTCTGTGGCGCGCGGGGTAAAGGGGACCTCGAGCTGCATGTGCCCGCGGTCGCCGAACAGCTCGACACGCTGATGCGCGACCATCGCGCCGCCACAGTCGAATGACGCAATGCCCGATTCAAAGCGCAGCAGACCTGAGGTGATGCGGTCGACGTGGAACTCGGGGTCGCGATCGATCGCCGCGACGGCGGCCAGCGGCTCCGACCCGAACATCCAACGCGCGATAACGATCGGATAACAGCCGATGTCGAACAGCGCGCCGCCGCCGTACTCGACGCGGCTGCGCACATCGGTCGCGTCGCGGCGGGTGTAGCTGAAGTGACCGTGCACGAGCTGCAGCGTGCCGATGCGTCCGTTCTCGACGAGCCGCCGCGCTTCGATCCACTGCGGATGGGAGCGCACCATGAATGCTTCGCCGACGAACACACCGGCGGCCTGCGCGGCGCTTCGCAACTGGAGCGCCTCGCTGGCCGAGAGTCCGATCGGCTTTTCGCAGAGGACGTGCTTTCCCGCCTGAACCGCGCGGATCGACCACGAGACGTGCAGGTGGTTCGGCAGCGGATTGTAGATCGCCTCGACATCCGGATCGGCGATCAGCGCCTCGTACGAATCGTAGGCGCGGTCGATGCCGAGTGCACCGGCGGCCGCCTTCGCCCTTTCAACGGAACGCGAGGCGATCGCCACGACGCGCGACAGCTCTCCCTCTTGCATCGACGGAATGACCTTGTCGAGCGCGATGCGCGCCGCTCCGAGCACGCCCCATCGAACGGGTTCCACCACCGTTATGGCTTCAGGTGCCGATTCTCGATCGCACCGAGCGCCGCACGGCCCTCGGCCGAGAAGGGCGACGCGTTGCCGCGCTTCGCCTCCGCGGCCTCATACATCCGAATGAATGCGAAGGCGCTGGGCGTCGTCGCGATCAGCGAGTCTCGGCCGAAGGTCTCGAGAATCGTCCGCGCCATGTAGGCGCCGTTCGGATGCGAACCGGAGATGAGAAGCCGTTGCGCGCGCGTACCCGCGTTGAAGAGCTTCGCGGAATCGGTGCCGGCTGCGACGAGCAGGGAATCGAGAACCTTGAGCGTCGCCGGTGTCTTCTCGTACGCCGCGTTGTACATGTTGGCGTACCACTGCATGCCTGCCGGCTCGACGAGCGGGTGCGGCTTGTCGATCATGTCGGCGATGCCTTCGTTCTTCAGTTGCCTGATCTGTTGATAGAGGCGGTTGTCGCCGGCGTTGACGGCGTACGTGGTGCGATCGAGGGCGCTCCCGTAGTGATGATGAAACTCGTGCGACAGGAAATCAGCGAGACCGGTTTCACGCACGTGATAGAGGTCGAGTACGACGCCCGGTTCCTGGGAGTATCCGTCCGACGCGAAGATGGTGAACGTGACGAGCGGCGGTGCGTGATCGGTCGCGCCGGCCGGCAGAAAGCGCCCGGCGTTTCGTATGGCGTAGGCGATACTGTCGGCGACGTGCGGCGCCAAGGCGGCGCGGAATCGTTTCAGATCGTCGCGCGCCGCCGCCGCCGCCAACAGATGGGCGATCGTTGCCGAGTCCTCGGAGAGCCGAGCCAGTACGCTGTCGCGTTGCGCACGACGCGATGGCTTAAAGGCAAGCTCGATCGCGCGGGCGATGGTCGGGTGCGATATCGTCGCGATCCGGTACCCCGGGGAGATGAGCAGCGCACGCCACTGCGCCGGCGAGGGCTCGATGTCGCGCGAGAGCGTGTCCACGGCCATCCAGAACTGATCGACTCCTGACCAGTCGACGCCGGTCGTTGGCATAGGCGGAAGCGTGAAGATGCGCCTGATCTCTTCGAGGTCGCGCGCCGATTGTCTCACGGCAGTCGTGTTTGCGCACATATCGTCGAACACCGTGAGCTGGCGCGGCCCGGTGACGATGAGCGACAGTCGCGCGGCCGCGTACAACCCGCCGACGAACACGGCACACCGTTCCTCGACGTTCGGCGCCGTGCGCATCGCGCGGTCGGCGAGCTGGCCGGCTTGCTCCCACTTGCCGGCGCGATTCAAGGCCATGACGCTGTCGGACAGCGGACGCGTCTGCGCGGCGATCGTCGAGGCGGCGCAAACGAAGAGCGTGGTTGCCGTCAGAACGCGCATCGATCACTCCCTTCCGCGAGTCGTTTCGAGGACGATCACCTGGTCGTACTCATCTTGTCGTCTCGAAGGCAGCGTGAGAGTGAGGCCGGCCGGGCTTTCCGAGAAGGTCACCGCGTCGCCGCCGGCGAGCAACGACGCGCGGCGAACATGCGCTCCGATGGGCGGAAGCGCCAGGATGCGGTCCGGCCATGAGAGAACGTGAACAAAAATGGTGTCGCCGCGTCGCGTCGTCGCGCCCCACGATCGTGGTGGAACGGGGCCGGCGCGCGTTTGATAGATCGAGCGTCCGTACGCACCGAGCCACTGGCCGATGGCGCGCAAGCGGTCCATGAACTCCGGCTGAATCGTTCCATCCGGCCGCGGGCCGACGTTCAGCAGCAGGTTGCCGCCCGCTCCCGCGGCGCGCACGAGGGTGGCGACGAGCGCCGACACCGATTTGTAGTTGCGATCGGTGATGTTGAACCCCCACGCGCCGTTCATCGTGAGCGAAGTTTCCATCGGCAGCGAGCCAATCTCCGTGGTGTTGAACCCGGCGGTATTCGCGCCCGGCAAGTCCTGCTCGAAGGTCTGAACGTCCTCGCCGGGAAGCGGTGCCTTGTGGTGGTTCGGGACGATGAGCGCCGATGGCTGAAGCTTATGGATCAGCGCGTACGTCTTGGACAGCCGCCAATCGGCATCGGGTTTGTCCCACATGCCGTCGAACCAAACGCCGCCCAGCGGGCCGTAGTTCGTGAACAGCTCGGTGAGCTGCTGGTCCATGAAATCGAGATAGCGGTTCCAGTCACCGCCTTTCGGCCGGCCGGTATCGAGCCCCGTGCCGCCGCGCGGCCAATAGTCCGGGTGGTGCCAATCGAGCTGGGAGTAGTAGAAGAAGAGCTTGATCCCCTGCCGGCGGCACTCGTCGGCGAGCTCCTTGAGCGGATCGCGGCGAAAGGGAGTCCAGTCCACGATGTTGTACGGCGTCGCGGCGGTCTTGAACATCGAGAACCCGTCGTGGTGGCGCGACGTGATCGTGATGTATCGGACACCGGCGGCCTTGGCGAGATCGACCCACGCGCGCGCGTCGAACTTGGTCGGGTTGAACGTCGTCGCGAGCCACTCGTACTCCGGCACAGTGATCTTGCGATTCTGCATCACCCACTCGCCCTGGCCGAGCAGGCTATAGACGCCCCAATGGATGAAGAGGCCGAACTTGGCGTCCTGGAACCACTGACGCGCGGCGAGGCGTTCGGGCGGGACGTCCTGCGGCCGAACGACTCCCGGTCGGGCAACCAAAAGCGAGGCGCCCAAAACCATCGATAGAGCCCGCGCATGCATGGTCATGCGCTCAAAACGGCTCATGGTCTCGATATCCACGATCGTTCCAGTAAGAGGCCACCTCATCGGTGGCGACCAGCCCGGCGCCAGGAACGCCCGGCGATGGCGCGTCCACAGCCGGGACCGCCTGCGCCCGTGCCGATGACGACCCGAGTTGTTGTGTCCATGTGCGGCCTTCAAGTGACATCGCCAGGCGACCGATGTCGAGGTCCGTCGAGCCAGCGATCGGCCCTTCTGGAGCGTATGTCCTCTGGCTAGTCTATCCCAGGCTCCAGCCGTTCTTTACGCGTCGCCGGCCAGATCGGACCACCGGGACTTTCCGCCACGACGCCGCCGCTTTTTCGAGCTCCTCTCCCACCTGTTCCGGAGGTTTTGAATGTCGATGCGGGTACTCCGCGCCTGGCGCACAGCCCTGGTGCTGCCCATCGCGTTCGCTGCGACCACGGCCGCCACGGCCGGCGCGCAGCACGTCACTTCGCCGAAGGAGTTCTTCGGCCACAACATCGGCGACGACTACTTCCTGCCGACCTACGACCAGTTCATCCAGTACTGGCACAAGATCGACGGCGAGTCGGACCGGATGCAGGCGGTCGAGATCGGAAAGACGAGCGAGGGACGCCCACACCTCGCGGCCATCATCACCGATCCGTCCAACTTCAAGCTGCTCCAGAAGTACAAGGACATCTCGATGAAGCTCGCCAAGGGCGAGAGTCTCACCGACGATCAGGCGCACGCGCTGGCGAAGGAAGGGAAGGCGGTCGTCTGGTTCGACGGTGGTCTGCACGCGACGGAAGTCGTCGGCGCGAACCAGCTGATCGAGACTACCTACCAGCTGCTCACGCGCAACGACGAGGAGACGAAGCGCATCCTCAAGGATGACATCATCCTCGCCGTGCACGCGAACCCGGACGGCATGCAGCTCGTCGCGAGCTGGTACATGAAGGACAAGGACACGCTCGCGCGCAGCATGAACATCCCGCTGCTCTACAACCACTACGCGGGCCACGACGACAATCGTGATTCGTTCATGTCCAACCTGGCCGAGACCAAGAACATCAATCATTTCATGTTCTGGGACTGGCATCCGGTAATCATGTACAATCACCACCAGTCTGGTCCGGCGGGCACGGTCATCTTCACGCCGCCCTTCCGCGATCCGTTCAACTACAACATCGATCCGATGATCGTGATGGGTCTCGATGCCGTCGGCTTCGCGATCCATCAGCGCTTCCTCGAGGAAGACAAGCCGGGCTTCACGATGCGGTCCGGCTCGAGCTACTCGACGTGGTGGAACGGCGGTCTGCGCACGATCGGCTACTTCCAGGGCATCGTCGGCATTCTGACCGAGATCATCGGCAACCCGACGCCGAGCCGCATTCCGGTCGTCGTCGATCAACTGCTGCCGCGCGGCGATCTGCCCGCGCCGATCGAGCCGCAGGAGTGGCATTTCCGCCGATCGATCGATTACTCGGTCTCGGCGAACTACGCGATTTTCGACTACGCGAGCCGGTATCGCGAGACGCTCCTCTACGACAAGTACCTGATGGCGAAGCACGCGATCGCCAAGGGCAGCCACGACAACTGGACGATCAGCGGCAAGGACGTCGCGGCGGTCGAGGAAGCATTGAACGGCGGCGCGCAGCAGGCTGGTGCCCCGGCGGGCGGCCGTGGTGGTGCCGGTGGTCGCGGTGGTCGTGGTGGCGCTGGTGCGGCGGCTGCAGCGCCCGCGGGCGGTGACTTCGTTGTCGGCGGAGCGCCGGATCGTGGCGGCAATCGCAACGACATGGCCGGGATCGCGGCCTACAACTCGGTCTTCAAGGCGAAGGACAAGCGCGACGCGCGCGGTTACATCATTCCGTCGGATCAGCCGGACTTCCCGACCGCGGTGAAGTTCGCGAACACGCTGCGCCACGTCGGCGTGACGGTCGAGAAGGCGACGACGAACTTCGCGGTGAACGGCAAGAACTATCCTGCCGGCTCGCTCGTGATCAAGACGGCGCAGGCGCCGCGTGCCCAGATCCTGGACATGATGGAGCCGCAGGATCACCCGAACGACTTCGCATATCCGGGCGGCCCGCCGAAGCGCCCGTACGACAACGCCGGCTGGACGCTTGCCTACACGATGGGCGTGAAGTTCGATCGGATCCTCGACGGCTTCGACGCGCCGACGGTGAAGATCCAGGGCAAAGAGCTGGTCAAGCCCGAGCCGGGCAAGGTGAGCGGCGAGCAGGGCGCGCCGCAGGGCTACCTGCTGTCGCACGACTACAACGACGCCGTGACGGTGATCAACCGCGCGTTCAAGGCGAACGCCGACGTGTACTGGCTCAAGTCGCCGATGACGGCGAATGGCAAGACGTACCCGGCCGGCACGTTCTATATCGCGGCGAATGGAAAGGCTGTCGTCGACAAGGCCGCGGCGGAGCTCGGCCTCAACTTCGATGCGACCACCGCGCGCCCAGCGGGCGACGCGCAGAAGCTCTCGGCCAAGCGCATCGCGCTGCTCGACCGTTACGGCGGCAGCATGCCGAGCGGCTGGACGCGCCTCGAGTTCGAGAATTTCGAGATTCCTTACACGACGGTGTTCGCCAA
>DATLPC010000068.1:0-1143 GCA_035535975.1 Gemmatimonadaceae bacterium
AAGATCGCGCGGATCGCCCTGGCCGCCGACAGCGCGATGGCGAGCGTCGCGCCGAGCGTCGCCGAGCATTTTGTGAAGGCCGACGTCAAGGCATTTCGGTATGACGAGCTGGATCGGGCGATCGCATGGGCCGGCGGGAACTCGTGACGGCGGTTGGCAGGCGATCACGCGTTGCGACCATGGTCCGGCGGTCGCGTCACTCATCGGCAGTACGTGTGACGCTCACCGCCGCCGGTGCGATTCGAGTTGACCGGTGTCGCCCGCCGGCATCGCTTGCGGCCGTTCGTACGACCGCAACCGCATCGTAATTGACCCCACCGAGAGCTTCGTGTTGATCTGCACGATCACGTGCGACGGATCATCCGAGATCCACACCCGCGCCTCGCCGCCCTCGGCGAACAAGCTCGAGGTCTTGATGATCGGCCGCACGACGATCGTCGGCCACTTCCGCCCGGCCACGTCGATCGTGTCGCGACCGAGCACGTGCAGCACGACCGGATTGCTGCCCGGCTTGAAGTAGCGCGCCAGCGTCTCGGTCGCGCCAAGTGGGAGCTCGCGCCCGCGAACGAAGAACAGGAACGCCAAGTCGTCCAGTGGCTCGGCGACCGAGGGCTGCTCGGGCTTCGTACCGTCTCGAAACGCGAGACGGTCCGGAAAAATCTCGTATCGTTTTTCGCGCCGACGACCACCATCCATCTGATCCTGATTGAATCGAAGGCTTTGAAAGGTCGACGTATCGACCCAGCTCCACATCGTGTCGTGCACGGAATAGCGATAGAGCAGCAGATTCACGCCGGCCGAGATCGTCAGTCGGAACACGTAGGTCGCGTGGTTGCGCACGGTGTCGATGCCCAGGACCTCGACCGCGGCTCGGCCGGCGTGAACGGGTCCGTATCGCACGTCGTACTCGGCTCGCTCACCGACGGCGAACGGCCGGGGCGGTGACGGTGCGTCAGGCGTCTGCGCCTCGGAGCTCGCCGGTGCACCGCGCAGCACGGCAAACCCACCGACCGACAAAACCGAACACAAGGTTCGGACAATCCTCGGACCGATTCGCATTCTAGAATCGTAGCCTCGGACCGGTGTGGTGCAATCGACCGAAAGCCCGACTTTGATCCACCACGGCGCTCACCGGCCGCGCCA
>DATLPC010000069.1:0-1846 GCA_035535975.1 Gemmatimonadaceae bacterium
CGACGCGCCACGAGCCCGGACGAAATCTTCTTTCGCACTGCCGCTCGGGGCAGCCACCAGGTGCGTCCCGAGCGGTTGTTCCAACACAAAGTCCCGGCTCGTTGCACATGAGTGTGTCCCGCTCGTTGGAGCACCCCGTTCGTGCCCGTTTCACTGCCCGTTGGTGCCCGTTCCCATGTCGTCGTAGCGCGCGGCGGCGCGACTCCCTCGAGCGCCACACGGTGCGCTCCGTCAACTCCGTGAGCTCCGTGGCCAAAGCGTTGGGCCCTGACGCGCCAAGACCCGGGCGTCTGCTCACGAAACGGCCGGAGAACCCCAGCCACTCTTGCCTCCTCCCGGCCCACGCGCCACCGTTCAAATCGTGGTGCCTCCCTCCCGTCTTCCGCCAGCCAAGCAGCCCAGCCATCCCGGCCTCCGTCGCGCGATCGTGGCCGTTCCGTTTTTCGCGGCGATCGGCCTGGCGATGCGGCTCGACAGCGGACCCATCCGATCGTCCGCCGATCCGACGCATCCAGGCTTCGTCCTGCGCGACGAGACTGCGGCGGCGGGGATCCACTTCGTGCACCACCGGCCGTCGTTCGATCCCAAGATTGCCAACATCGAGCCGCACGTCGCGGCCGTTGGCGCGTCGGTCTCCGTCGCTGACTTCGACGGCGACGGGTGGCCGGATCTGTACTTCACCAACAGCAAGTTCGGCGAACCGAACGCGCTCTACCGGAACAAGGGCGACGGTACGTTCGAGGACGTTGCCGCGAGCGCCGGTCTGGCCGATTTGAACAAGCCCGGCGAAGGCGTTT
The DNA here is from genome assembly GCA_035535975.1 of Gemmatimonadaceae bacterium. Taxonomy (GTDB): domain Bacteria; phylum Gemmatimonadota; class Gemmatimonadetes; order Gemmatimonadales; family Gemmatimonadaceae; genus JAQBQB01. The sequence continues at coordinate 798 of DATLPC010000069.1, forward strand.
CGATGGGCGCCGTGTGGGGCGACTTCGACAACGATGGACACGAGGACGTGCTCGTCTATCGCTACGGCTACCTCGCGTTATTCAAGAACCTCGATGGCCACCACTTCAAGGACGTGACCGTCGATGCGGGGCTCCGGCGCTGGGTGAACAGCAACGGCGCGATCTGGGTCGACTACGATCGCGACGGACTCCTCGACTTGTACGTCACCGCCTACTTCCGCAGCGACGTGGACCTGTGGCATTTGTCGACGACTCGGATCATGCACAACAGCTTCGAGTTCGCGACAAACGGCGGCAAGAACCTCATGTTCCACAACCTCGGCAACGGCAAGTTCGAGGATGTGACCGACAAGCTCGGCGTGGGGAGCACGCGCTGGACGCTGGCTGCGGCGTCGGCCGACTTCAACGAAGACGGCTGGCCCGACATCTACCTCGCGAACGACTACGGGCCGGAGGAGCTGTACCTCAACGATCACGGCCAGCGCTTCGTCCTGAAGACGCCCGGCCTCGAGGCCGAGTCGAAGAGCGGCATGGCCGTGGCGCTGGGCGACGTGTACAACCGCGGACACCTCGACGCCTTCGTCACCGACATCTCCGAGCGCGGCTACCTGTTCCAGAACAACAATCTGCGCCTCAACGAGATGACCGACCCCAAGCGCCCTCGTTTTCACAACATGGCCGACGGCGTCGTCGCCGACGCCGGCTGGGCCTGGGGAGCGCAGTTCGGCGACTTGAACAACGACGGCAACAACGAGCTGTTCGTCGCCAACGGCTTCATCTCGGCCGATTCGACGAAGAGCTACTGGTACTCGATGTCCAAGATCGCCGGCGCCAACGCGCGCCTGTTCGAGGACGCCGCGACCTGGCCGGCGTTCGGGGAGCAGAGCCTTTCCGGCTACGAGCAATCGCGCGTGTTTCTGAATCGCGGGCTCGCCGGCTGGACCGACGTGGCGACGCAGGTCGGCGTCACCGATCGGCACGATGGGCGCGCTGTGGCCCTGGCCGATCTCTCCAATCGCGGCGTGCTCGACGTGGTCGTGGCGAATCAG
>DATLPC010000070.1:0-11690 GCA_035535975.1 Gemmatimonadaceae bacterium
GTGCGATCGCCGCCCAAGTGCCGGGAGAGCGGCCGGCCGAGTTGGACGGCTTCCAGGGCCCAGGCGCCCATCTCGAGGGCGGCTTTGGCCATCGCATGGCCGCGGATGTTGGTGGCGAGGCGGGCGTGGACGTCGGCGGCGTGATCGACCGTATGGCCCAAGAGGCGCGGCGCGAGCCATTCGCGGAGGGCGAGCCAGGCCGTGTCGATTGTTTCTGACGTGTAATTCGGAAAAGCACCGGCCACGCACTCCGCCCAGACGTGAGCACCATCGTGGTCGAATATCTCGAGCAGGAGAATCCGGCGAACGGTTTCGACGCCGGAAGAGATCCGAAACGGTTCCTTGAGCGGAAGCGAAATCTCGCGGAGAACGATCTTGTCGAGACGGAGCATTGATGGGCGGTGAGCTATGGGCGACAGGCGACAGGCGATGATGTCATCCTGAGCGAGTGAAGGATCTACTCTCCGAAATTAGTTACCAGACGGGGATAGTGATCCTTCGTCGCTGCACTCCTCAGGATGACAACGCGACCGTTGCCCGATTCAGACCTGCTTGCCCGTCCCGCGCACGACCCCTTCCACTCGCAGGCTCTGATCAAAGTACTTCTCCGCAACCCGCTGCATCGATTCGGCGGTCACGGCACGAACTTGCTCGTCGTGCTCCAACAACTCGCTGAGCGAACCGAAGAGATACGCGTCGACCATTTCGCCGAGCACTGCACCGCCGTTTTGCTGACGGATGGCGTGCGCGCCGATCGTGTACGTCTGCGAACGGGTCAGCTCTTCGTCGGTGACCGATTCGTCGCGCAAGCGGCGGAACTCCGCAAGAAGTCCTTCTCGCGCGGCCTCTTCCTGTTGCGGCGACGTGGCGATGTACGAAGCGAAGGTTCCCGCGAGGCGACGGTCGTTTGCGAACGCGGCCACCGTGTAGCAGAGCGAGCGCTTGTCACGCAACTCGTCGAAGAAGCGACCGCCGAGCCCACTCGCTACCGTTGCGATCATGTCGGCGGAGAAGCGATCGGGATTATTGCGTGCTGGACTTGGAAACAGGACGACCAGCGCGGTTTGCGCTCGGTCGCGCGGCTCCGCGGCAATCGTGATCGTGCGCGGCCAGGAGGGCGTCGCAAGCGCTCGTGGCTCGCGGTGGCGCAATTCGGTGAACCCACGGGCGGCCATCGCCGCGAGCTCGTCCGGATCGGCGTCGCCGACGATCGCGATCAGCGACGCCGAGAGCAGGGCCTCGGACGCGTGCCACTCACGAACCTGGTCGCGCGTAATGCCACGCAGAGTTTCCTCCGTTCCACTCGACGGCATTCCGTACGAGTGGCCGGCGAACGCCGCCTGAATCGCGAGGCGCATCGGATATCGGTACATGTCGTCGCGCGCGGCGACGACATCGGCGATAGCGATGGCGCGCTCGGTCTCGAGCACGTCTTCGTCGAACGTCGGGCGCTGCACGACATCGCTCAGCAGCTCCACGGCGGACGACGCGTGGCGCGCCGGCACCGAAATCGTCCATCCGAAACTCTCGGGAGCGGCGAGACCGGTCACGCTCCCGCCGAGCATCTCGCCCTCTTCGGCGATCTGTAGCGCCGAGCGCGTTGACGTCTTCTTCAATGCGGAACGAACGGTGAGCGTCGTCAGCCCGCCGAGCGACGGAGCCTCGTCGCACGAGCCGCCGGCCCCGTACACGCCGAAGTGCACGAGCGGCGCGCCAGGCTTACGTCGGACGAGGATCGGCACGCCGAATGGCGATCGATAAACACGCACGCCCGCTTCCTCGCGAACGAACTCGGGTCGAGCGGCGGCGCCGAGCGCGCGCGCGCGATACGGCGCCGGTGCCGCGAGCGCCTCTGGGCGCGGCTCGCGCTCGAGCAGCGCTCGCATCTCATCGCGCGAAGCGACAACCTGCCCCGATGTCGTCGGGCGATACACCACTACGGACGCGTTGTCGGGGCCGAGGTGCCGAACGGCCGCCTCGATGACATCGGCGCGGGTCATCGTCAGCATCCGCTCGAGATAGCGCCCACCCATCCGCCAATCACCAAGGGCTTCCCACTCGGCGAGATAATTGGCTTGGCCCTCCATGTCCTCGAGGCGGCGGAGCCAGTGCGACTCTTGAATTCGTTTCGCGCGCTCGAGCTCGAATTCTCCAAGGTCGCCGTCGCGAATCGTGCGAATCTGATCCCAGATGCCGCGTGCCGCGTCGGCCGCGTGCTCGGGCGGCGTCTCGGCGTGCGCGACGAACACGCCGATCTCCGTCGGCGTGTAGTTGTACGCCGAGACGGAGGACGCGAGGCGACGCTCACGCACTGCGCGGTAGAGTCGCGATGCGCGGCCGCCACCCATCACGGTGGCGAGCATGTCCAGCGCGGGCGTGTCGGGATGCGTGCTTCCGGGCGTTCGCCAACCGAAGGCGAGCTGCGTTTGGCCGATATCTCCCGTCCACTCGCGATATCGAAAGCCCGCGGTTCCCTCCTCCGTCGGACCGCGATTGCGCGATGGGTGACCCTCCGGCAACGAGCCGTACTTCCGTTCGACCTCGGCGAGTGCCTCCATCGGATCGACGTCGCCGACGATCGAGAGAATGGTGTTGCCGGGGTGATAGAAGTTCCGATAGAAACCGACGAGCGCGTCGCGAGAGAGCGCGCGCAAACCGGGCTCGCGCCCGATGCGCCAACGCCGAATCCGGTGTCGGTCGTGGAGGAGCTCGTACAGCGTCTCCGTGGAGACCGCGCCGGGATTGTCTGCCTTGCGCTTCGCTTCCTGGATGATGACTTCGAGCTCGCGTCCCAGCTCGCCGGCGTCGATCTGCGAGCGGGCGTAAGCGTCGGCTTGTACGTCGAGCCCCTGCACGAATCCCGACGACGGCAGCACGGTGTAGTAGACCGTGTGATCGTAGATCGTCGCGGCATTCAGGTAGCCGCCGACGGCCTTCGTCTCTTTCGCGATCTCACCGACGCCACGCGACGGCGTGCCCTTGAAGTACATGTGCTCGAGCACGTGCGCGATACCGACGATGTCGTCGGTCTCGTCGAAGTAGCCCGCGCAGACGTACGTGACGATGGCGACTACGGGCGCCGATCGGTCCTGCCGAATGAGAACGGTGAGACCGTTCGGCAACCGCGTGCGCACGACGGACGCGGCGTCAATAGTTGGAAACACGACGATTGTTATGGGATCGGCGGAAGATTGCCGGCGGCTTGTCCGTTGGACGGCGTTTGGGCCGGGGTGCAGTTGGTCCACGCACCTGGTCCAGCGCGATTCAGGAAATTCGTCGCCTCGGTGGTGCGTCCGAGCCGCATCAGCGTGCAGCCGAGATAGCCCTGGGCATTCTTGTCGGTGGGGTCCGCTTGGACCGCGCGAACGTAGAAGCGCCGCGCCAACTCGAAATTGCCCTGTGTGAGCAGGTTCGCGCCCATCTCACGAAGCGCGATCGCGTTGTTGGGATCGGCCTGGAGGGCCAGTCCAAGTTCCTGGTTGGCGACGGTGAAGTTGCCGACCTCACGCGCCATACGCGCGAGATAGACATGCGGCAGCGCTGACTTCGGATTCTCGCGCGCCGCGCGGCCGAAGGCGCTCACGGCCACTTCGCGCTGTCCGCGGCGGTAGGCATCGATGCCCTGCTGCATCGAGTCGGATCCGCGGCGGCCGAACAGCAGGAAGCCGCCGCCGATTAGCAAAATGAGAACAACGGCCGCGCCGCCAAGAATTGCCCAGGAGGGCATGGTTCGACCAGCGGGCGCCACAACTTCGACCGGCGCGGCAGTTTCGACGACGCTTGGCTGTATGTCGCGCGGCGGCTGACGAGGCGCGGACACGACATCACCCATCAGCGCCGTGTCGAGCTTCAAGAACGCATTGCGCGCCGAGTTGACGTCGGTGTCATCGGCCCGATAGCTCGTGTCCTGCAGCCGATCGTGCACCGCTTGGAATTCAGCGAGCGAGTTCGCCTGATCGAAGTTGATGACCTGACGCTGGCGCGCTTCGCGAATGAGCGGCTGCCCGGTGAGGACGGTGCTGCCGACGAGCGTGCGCAGCGCGGCTTCGACCGCTCCCCACGTCTCGATCAGATCGGCTGCCAGATCTTCCGGACCTCGACTCGAGTCGAGGCGCGCAACCGCCGGGCGCGCGGCGTCGAGAGCCGCGCGCGCGGTGCGCTGTTCGTACGTGTTCACCGAACGATCCGGAGGAGCCCCGCTACGGCGCTGCCGCGGAGGAAGCTCTCCGCGTCGTGGGTCGGAATCCGGATACCGGTTTGCCGGAAGCCGTGCTGGGACACACCAGTCATGAACTCCTGAACGGTGTGGGCCGGATTTCCGGTTTGGTCTCGCAAGCGGCGCACGATCTCCTCCCAAGACCCATCGTACTGAGTCCCGTCGGACACGATCACTTGATGCTGCGGCGTCTGCTTTTGCTCGGCGAGCGAGTTGAGCAGCGTGCCGAAGAGCTCGAGCTGGCCCCGAGCTGTTTCCGCACCTGGTGCAGCATCCGCGCCTTCAGTCTCCAATTCCATCAACATCGTGTCGACGTCGTCCAGCTCACTGGCGAGTTCGGCCAGACGGTCGTCCCACGGCTTGAGCTCGGGATCGTTGTCCTCGAGCCGGTACAGCGAGCGTTTGAGCTCGATCAGGCGCCAAATTCCGAGCTCGTCCCAGTGATCTTCCGGGCCCGTTCGCTCGAAGTGGTAGAGCGCCGCCTCGTTCTCGCCCTGATCGTAGAGAATATTGGCCAGGTAGATCCGCGCTTCGGCGTGATCGCCATCGATTTGGAGCGACTTGCGCAGCGAAGCGATCGCGCCCTCGTCGTCACCCATGCGGTGCTGCGTGTAGCCGACGCACGCAACCGCTTCGGCCGATTCGGACGCCTGTTGAACCGCCGTCTCGAAAAACTCTTTCGCGGCGGCAAAAAATTCTGTTTTTTCGCGGAGCGAGCCTTCGCGGAAAAGCGATCGGCCGACCTGCAGCATAAGATCGGTATCGTCCGCGTAGCCGAGCTCGAGGGTGCGATGAAAGCAGCGGAGCGCCGCTTCGTCGCAACCGAGTTTTAGCATGCACTCGCCAAGCCCAGCGAGCCCATCTTCATGCTCGGGCTCGAGTACAAGTGCCTGTTCGAACGACCGGCGCGCCCAGGCGAATTCTTCGCGCGCCAACTGGGCATAACCAACCCCAACATGCAACTCTACCGAGTTCGGATAGAGCGTGAGTCCTTCACGAAGTACGGTTAGCGCCTCGTCATACTGCCCTTCGTTGTAGAGCTGATGCGCGCGCTCGTCATACTCTTCAGAACTCAGGAACGGGGTGGCCATCGTCAGCAAGCCTCCAGCTCATGAGGGTCAGCCTATAGTACCATCGGGGGTCAATGAAGTTCAATGGCGATTTCTTTCGCGACGGCGCCCGCGAGTGCGGCATTTTCGCGAAGGAGTGCGACGTTCGCGGCGAGCGATCCACCGTTAGTTAAACGAGTTACTTCGGACAATAGAAACGGCGTGACGGCCGCACCGCGAACTGCGTTCCGTCGCGCCGCGCTTTGAGCCTTTTCGACTGCGGCCTCAACCGTTTCGCGGGACATCCGGTGCGCCGCGGGCGGTGCCTGTACAACGACGACCGACTGGCGCCGGCCTAGCGCTCGGTGAGCCCGCCAAATGGCCGCGATGTCCCTCGCTTCCTCGACACGCGTGTCGAGGCCAAGCCCTGTCTCCGCGGTGAAGAATCCGGGAAGCTCGCTCGTTCGGTAGCCGACAACGGTCACGCCGAGTGTTTCCAGACGCTCCCACGTGGCCTCGAGATCGAGAATCGACTTGGCGCCGGCGCAGACCACCACCATCGGCGTTCGCGCCAATTCCGCCAAATCCGCCGACTCGTCGTACGGCGCGTCGCGATGAACCCCTCCGATGCCTCCGGTGGCGAACACCTGAATCCCGACGGTCGACGCCAGCGCGAGCGACGCGGCCACCGTAGTCGCGCCATCCGCGCTCGAAGCGACAGCGGTCGCGAGGTCTCGCGCCGAAACCTTGCGGACTCCATCGCGTCGCAAAAAACGCTCGAGTTCGGCAGCTTCCAGTCCGATGGTCGGAGTGCCCTGCACCACGGCCGTGATTCCGGGCACCGCGCCGGCGTCCTCCACGGCATCCACCATTGCGCGCGCGGCCTCGGCGTTTTCGGGACAGGGCAATCCCTGAGCGAAAACGGAGCTTTCGAGCGCGACAACGGGCTCGCCGTCAGCGAGCGCGCGCGCGATGCGCGGGACAACGCGAATGAGTGGATGCATAATTGGGCGCGGCAGGAGAGTGCCCACTGCATTCTAAACGCGTTCGCTAGAGCAGTCGTTCGGAGAAAAAAACCCGCAATCAAATCAAAAACGCGATTGGAGTCTGAGCCTATTCCCCGATCTCTAACCGGAGTCAGACTCCATTTCGCATTAGTTGGTCGAGGCGACTTGTCCTGAACGGTTTGCCGGAGCCGCGAGTGGCTTTGCCGTCACGATCAGTCGTTCCGGCGCTGGCCCGATGTAGCGGATCGGCCAACAGGTAGTGAGCGTCAACGTGGGATCAGTGGCCGGGAACAGCGCCGGCTCGTTCTTCCCGACAATCCGCTTTCCAACCACGACCCACGTGGTCTTCACGGTGCCGCTTTCCGTCGTGATCGTGTCGCCGACGGAGATCGCGTCCAGATGATTGAAGTGTCGGTCGCGATGAGCGGAAACCACCGAGTTCCCGCGCTCGCCGGGGAATGCCGTTCCCGACATGTGCCCGGGCTCGGCGTTGAGTTGATCGTCGCCAACTCCTTCGAGGACGATCTCATCGAGTGCCAGGCGCGGAATCACGAGCCGAGCGACCGGAGCGCCGGGCGCCAGGGCCTCGCGCGCGCCCGTCCGCTGCGTCGCGGAACGAGCGAGCGCGAGGGTCGATTTCGCTTCGGCGGATTCCCACGCCGCGCGTGCGCGATCGGCATCGAGCGCGCCCGAGACGTAGCGTCCGAAGGAAAACGAAAGAAGCAGCGCTCCAGCGAGGAAAAAGATGTAGCCGATCGGTTTACGCACGGTTCCTCGATGGGCGAACGGTTCCGAGAAGGACTCCACCAATGAGCAGCAGCCCGGCCCCGGTGATCGCGACGAGCGGCAGGGCGCTCGCGGTTTCGGGCGCCGTGAGTCCGCGCGTTTCGAGCGCGGTGTCGGTGCGCGATGTCGTCATGACTTCCCCGCCGATGGAATCCGCGGGCGGCCGCGGCCTAGCCACGGAGTCCTTTCGCGCGGGAAGGCGGGCGATCGAGTCGACCGCCGGATTGGGGCTCTTGGGTGCCGGCGGAAGACCTGCCGCCGAATCCACCCAGGTTTTCATGTTGGCCAGTTGCGCCTTTACGACGCTATCCTCTCTCGCTCGCTCCGTCGCGACGATTGCTGCCTTCGCCGAATCAGAGCTCGGAGTGCGCGGGGGAATAAACGTCGTGAACTGGGCGCCGGCGAACTTCGGAACTGCTACGATCAGCGCGAGTTGAATCAGACGTCGATACGGCACGGTGGTCTCCTCCTAGTGCCGACCGACAGGGCATACGCTGGGCCAAGTAGGACGGTCGTCCAACCCGGCCAGGAGGGCTCCAAATCGCGGTTCCGGGCTGTGCCGTTGCCTACGCGCAACAGCGTGGCGAACTCGGCCCTACACTCCCATCCGAGCATGCCCGGCGCAATGGGCGGATGGCACCCGGGGTCTAAGGGTTGCTCGCTTTCGGCCAGGCCGCGACGACGGCCGCGCCGAGCTTACCCAGGGTAGTCTGGCCCTCGTTGTCGACAACCCAGCGGATGTCCCGATTCTGCTTGGTGAAGCCACAGGCAACGACCCGTGACTGAAGCCGAAAAAGCGCGCATTCCGTGCGCACCGAATCCGTCGCTCCGGTCTTGTGGGGAGCCACTACTCCTTCGACGGTCCGTTGCATCGACTCCCCGTCGGCATTGCTGCGGAGGATCTCGAGCATCGCCGAGTCGGCCGCAGGTGTGACCGCTTTTCCATTCGCCAAAAGCCCGAATAAACGGGCCATTTCGTTCGGCGTGCTCACGCCGAGGCCGTACTTTACCGAGCTGTCCATCGCGACGCTCGTGATTCGCAAAAAGGTCTTGGAATGGACCTTGGTGTGTGGAAGGCCCAGGGCTTCCATCTTCTGCCACACGCGGCGGATGGCCACGCGATCCAACAGCAGGTTCGTCGCGGTGTTGTCGCTGAGCACCGACATCAACACGGCGGCGTCGCGCACGCTGAGCGACATGCCGGAATGCATGAACTGCAATACTCCGCTTCCCGGAACCTGATCGATCTTGAGGACCGTGAGCGGGTCGTCCAACGAGAGCTGCTTCTGCTCGACCTGGTCGTACAGTGTGACGAGAATCGGGACCTTGATCAGGCTCGCCGTCGGAAAGGTTTCGTCGCCGCGAAGTGAGAGACGCTCGCCCGTGTCCAAATTCGAGATCGAGTAGCCGAGTACGCCGTGGTGCGCCGCGGCGATCGCGTCCAGCTGCTTGTGAAGCGCCGCGGTGTCGGCCCGGGCAAACGGCGTTTGTGCCCGGGCGATTGAAACGGCCAGCGTCGTCAACGCGATGATTCGCAATGCCTGTCCAGCCATCATGTGACAACTCCTCGCTTGTTCTCAAACGGCTTCCACGCTTCTTCGCGAACGATCCCGTGGATCATTGCGACGGCCCGCTCGAGCTCTTCATCACTCGTATAGAAGTGCGGCGCGATGCGAATGCCGGCGTTCGGCCGATAGTCGACGATGACATCGTTGGCGAGCAGAGCCTGCGCGACACCATACGCGTGCGGCACGTCGAACGCGACCGTTCCACCACGCCGAGACGCGTCGCGCGGAGCCGATACGCGATATCCATTCGCGTCGGCCAGCTCAATGAGTCGCGCCGTCTGCCGAATACTCTTCTCCCGGATACGCTCGATGCCGGCACGGCGTACGAGCTTGGGGCCTTCTGTCGCGGCGAACAGCGCCGGAATCGGCGGTGTTCCGTTCAGCCAGCGCCAGGCGTGCTGTGCGTGGCGCATCTCCGGGTCGAACGCGAAGGGATGTTCGTGCGCCTGCCACCCGGTGAAGGATGGCGCGAGCGAGTGACTCGCTTCCTCCGATGCGTAGAGGAATGCGCCGCCAGGTCCGCCGCACAACCACTTCAGTACGCCGCCGCTCAGGAAATCCACGCCCAAGGCGTGAACATCCACGGGAAGCACGCCGACGGAATGAAAGGCGTCGAGTGAGACGCGCGCCCCGACCTGACGCGCGCGTGCGCAAACGGCGTCGACGTCGACAATGAACGCCGAGCGAAAGAGCACGTGCGAAATCGCCACGAGAGCGGTGCGTTCGTCGATCGCGTCGATCAACCGCTGCGTGTCGATGCCAAGGCCGTCGTCGCTCGGCACGACGACGATGCGCGCGCCCAGTCGCGTCGCCAGGCCGTCGAACGCGTAGCGAACGGATGGGAAGTCCAGCTCGGTCATGACGATCGTGTCGCGCTTGGCCGTATACGGCACGGCGCTCAAGACCGCGGTCTGCGCGATGGTGACGTTGGGCAGCATGGCGATCTGGCCGCGGCTCGCGCCAATCAGCGGAGCGATCTCGTCGCCCACCGCAACCGGCATCTCCCACCAACCGTTCACCCCCGCCCAAGCGCGAACGCCGAGCTCCGCCCATTGGTCGACGTATTCGGCAAGGCGCTCTGGCACCGTGCGCGGCATGGCGCCGAGCGAGTTGGAGACGAGATACGTCGTCCGCTCGAGGATCGGAAACTCGCCGCGGAAATCGAGGAGCGGGTCGTTCATGCCGTTTCCTCCGCGGCGGCGGCGCGGCGCGAGGGCGAGCTGATCGCGTAGGCCCCGACGAGGATCGCAACCAAAAGCCCGATCGATTTCCACTCGTCGGCGGAGAGCCCGGTCAGCAGCCAGATGATCAAGGCCACCGCGGCGATCGGGGCAAACCGAGTGACGGGCGACGTGAATGGAACCTCCGCCTGCCGAACGCCGCGCCGGCGAAGCAAGAGCACGCCGACGCAGCAGATCGCGTAGACCATGAGGACCGAACCGTTGGCGATCATCGCCAGCTTCTCGAAGCTGCCGGTTGCCGAAAGCGCCATGACTGCGACCGTCTGAATAGCGATCGCAACGTGCGGTGTTCTAAACCGCGAATGCACCAACGCGAGTGGAGCGGGCAGAAAGCGGTCGCGCGCGAAAGCGAACAGCATGCGCGGCGCGGCGAAGGTCATGCCGGCGAGGTAACCCAGCATCGAGACGGAAGATCCGACGAGGATCAGCATGCGGCCGCCCGGACCCATCGCCACGGCCGCGGCTTCGGCGAGCGGCGTCTTTTGGCCGGCGAGCGCGGCGCCGAGCAAGCCCTGCGCAACGAGTTGCACGCAGAGGTAAACCACAGCGACGAGTGAGATGGCGAGGAATACGGCGCGGGGCACCGTGCGCGCGGGATCTCGCACTTCGCCGCTCGGGATGAGGGCGGATTCGAGGCCGAGAAACGCGAAGATCATGACGGCCGACGCGCGGGTGACCGCGGCCGCGGTCGGCGCTGTCTGCCATTGCAGGTTATGCCAGTTCATCGCGACGAGCCCGGCCCCGACGAGGATCACGAGCGGGACGAGTTTCGCGATCGTCATGAACGCGTTCAGCCGGTTCGCGCCGCGAAGGCCGGCGATGTTGATCGTCGCAAGGAGGCCGAGAACGACAACGATCAGCGTCGCCCGGCCCGCTCCCCCGCCGATCCCTGGAAAAAGGGCGACGACACTATCCGCGAAGAATGAAGCGACGGCAGCCGTGGCCACCGCCACGCCCGCCATGAGAAGCGCACCGCAGAGGAATCCGATGAATGGCCCGAAGGCGACACCGGCGTAGACATAGGGACCGCCGGTGAGAGAAACGCGGCTCCCCGCCTCGGCAAAACACGAAACGATGAGGAGCATCGCGGTGGCACACACCAGATACGCGACGGGCGCGGCAGGACCGAGTGCCGTTGCGGCCGCGGCGGGGAGTCGGAAGATCCCGCCCCCGATCGTCAAATTGACGATGTTGGCGGCAAGGCCCCAAACGCCGACCGCACGCACGAGAGACTGCTCGCTGGTTGAACGACTCACGCGCGGAAGGGGTTCTCTTAGGCCGTGGGTGGGGAGGGTGGAGCGGGAAGCCGGGAGCGGGCGGGGCGCGAACGGGTACAAGACTACGGATGGTCGTTAGCATACGCCACCAGCCTTCGGCGAGTGACCGTCGGGACCTGTGGCGCGTTTTTTTCGAAGGATCGGCTCGCTCCTCGGCAAATCTTCTTTACTCGTGGATACTCGCCAAACACCAGTGACGCGTTCCAACCGCATCGCGCTCGTTCTAGGCGGTGGCGGTATGAAGGGCTTCGCGCACATCGGAGTCATGCAGGCGCTCGACGAGCGCGGCATCCAGCCCACGCTGTATGCCGGGACCAGCATCGGCGCGATGCTGGCGGCGGCGCGCGTGGGTGGAATGCCCGCCAACGAGCTAGCGGCGCGAGCGCGGACGATCCGCCGCCGCGACCTGTTCCGAATCAATCACTTCGGGATGCTGATGGATCGCATGCGGTCGCCCTCGATCTATCTCGAGGACCCGCTGCGCGATCTGACGCACGCGGTCGTCCCGCGCGGCACGTTCGAGGACCTGCCGATGCCGCTCCTCGT
>DATLPC010000071.1:0-11525 GCA_035535975.1 Gemmatimonadaceae bacterium
CGGAGTCGTGTACGCGGTGAGTCCGTCGCCGATGCAAGCGCCGCTGGTATGGGTCGGCACCGACGATGGGCTGGTCCATGTGACGCCCGATGACGGAAAGACCTGGCAGAACGTGACGCCGTCGGCGATCACGGCGTGGAGCCGCGTGACGTCGATCGAGGCCTCGCACTTCGACGCGAGCACGGCGTATGCGAGCGTCGATCGGCATCAGCTTCAGGATTTCGACCCCTACGTCTACCGCACGCGCGACCTGGGCAAGACGTGGACGAAGATTACCGCCGGGCTGCCGGCCGGCGTCTATGTCCACGTCGTGAAGGAAGACCCGAGGCGTCGGGGGCTCCTGTTCGCCGGCACCGAGCGCGGTGCGTTCGTGTCGCTCGACGACGGCGACAGTTGGCAGCGACTGCAGCTCAACCTTCCGGTGACCTCGGTGCGGGATTTCGAGATCTATGAAAACGATCTCATCGTCGCGACGCACGGCCGCGGCATCTGGGTGGTCGACGACATCAGCCCGCTTCGTCAACTCACGCCGGCCGTCGTGGCGAGCGACGCCTACCTGTTCAAGCCGTCCGATTTCGCGTATTCGCCCCAGGGCAGCGACAACGGAACACCGCTCCAGAAGGATGAGCCTCAGGCGTCGAACCCGGCGAATGGCGCGACGATCGATTACTACTTGAAATCGGACACGAGCGGTCCGGTTTCGGTGGAGATTCTCGACTCGGCCGGAACGGTCGTCGCGACGTTCTCGAACGCGCCGGCCGCGGCGCCCGGTGCCGGACGCGGGGGTCGCGGAGGCGGGATTCCCAACACGTCGCCACTCTGGCGCCCGACGCCCGAGCCGTTTGCGACTTCGGCGGGAATGCATCGCCTCGAGTGGACGCCGGTCGCCGCGGGTGGTGGACGCGGTCGTGGTGCTCGGGGCGGGGGTGGGGCGCCGCTCACGGGCATGTTCACGGCGCGCCTGACCGCTGCTGGAAAAACGTACACCCAAACCTTCAACGTTCGAACCGTGTAACGGCGAAACGTCGCGGTGGGGCTTGGTCGGCAGGGGCGGCTGTTGGCCTAGCTGTTGGCTGGTGGGGTGAGCGCTCGGGTTTTGGCTTTGAACAACGCGTGGTTCGCAGTTTAGCCAACGGCGAGCGCAACCCCCAACCCAACACCCGGCCAACACCCGCACCCGCCGACCATTCCCAATCGCGACGTTGCGCAGTTGGAGGAGTGTCAGAGCTGTCCGACGAGCGGCCCCCACTCCTCTACTTGCCGCTGATACGACGGATCATCGTATCGCGACGGAAGAAACCATCGCGCATAGTCGGGAAGCGTGCCGCCCACGACATGACTGGCAACAAGCTCGCCCGCGCCGTGAGCGGACATCAGTCCGAAACCAGAGAGGGCCCCGGTCACGAACGCGCCGCCGACAGGCAGTGGACCGATCAGCGGACGGTTCTCCGGCGTCTTACAGTAGTAGCCGCCATCGGTAACGCCGCGCGATCTCTCGGCGACGTATGGCGCCATCGCCGGAGCCATCTTCGCGCAGCCGCGGAGCACGACTTCGGCGTAGCGCCGATCGAACCTTGGCGGCCACTCGTAGTCGCGACGGTCGGTCTCGAACGTCCAGATGAGATACAGCTCGTCGCCGTGCGTCAGGTCGACCGGGCGAATGTGAACGCCACCCGGGAAATCTCGCTGATCGCCAAAGTCGCGCCGCTCGTTCGCCGACCAATCGATATGCAGCGGATCGTTCCAAATGAGAAACGGCGCGTCTCGGCGGATGGCGCGCTTCCGATCGCGGAACGTCACCTTGGCGTGCAGCTCGTGAAAGACGGGCAGCGTCACGTCGAGTAGCTTGGCGACGCGGGGAAGGGCGGGGCCCGCGGCGATCACGAATCGATCGGTCGCGATGCGGATGCCCGAGGCGAGCCCGACCTCGCTCACTCGCCCGCCATCTGTTCGAATCGAACTGACGCGATCGCGCACGAATGTCGCGCCGTGCGCCACCGACTGCGTAAGAAGCCATGCGCCAAGGTTGACGCCGGACATGAAGCCGGCGCGGCGCACGTGGAGTACACCGGCCATTTCGGATGCCAAGTATGGGAACGCGGCGCGTGCTGCGTCGCCGTGCAACAGGTCGGCGCCCGTCGGCTGGTCGGCGAAGCCGTCGGCCGGCGCCGGCGTGTACGTGGCCACCGATCGATGCACGCGCACATCGCCCATACCAAACGCGGACACTCGGCGCGCCGTCGCCTCGAGGCGGGCGAGCTCCGCTTCGTCCGACGTGGCAAAGAGGTAGCCGCGACGGTTCAGTCGAAGGACATTCCCACTGTCGTGCGCGGTCTCCTCGAGGAGATCGATGGAGCGCGACACGAATCGGAACATCGTGTCGTCCGGACCAGGCCACCAGTTTCGATAGCCCTGTGTGCCTTTGTCGCTCGTGAGCGACATCGGCGGCAGCTCGTCGACGATGATCACTCGCCCGACACGCTGACGTGCGGACAAGTGATACGCCGCCGCGAGTCCGGCGATTCCCGCGCCGCAGACGACGACGTCGGCCGTGTCGGTCATCCGCCCAATAATGCCACGCCGCGGCGCGGGTGGGCTAGAAATGATGTGCGCATCGAGTGATAGTTGAGTTGCCTGGTCGACCATCCTGGTGTACAATCGGACGCCGCGCCACCCTCCGACGCTCATCCCGAGTCAACAAATGAAGCTAGCATCACGCATCGCACGCTCGAGCGTACTTGCCGTCGCGATCGCGGCGCATCCCGTCGTCGCGCAGCAGGTCGAAGGCACGCCGCCCATCCCGGCGTTCGACAAGACCGAAACGATGATTGCGATGCGGGACGGGGTGAAGCTCCATACGAACGTTTTCGTCCCCCGCGGCTTCGCGACCAATCTCCCGATCATCCTCGTTCGCACACCATATGGTATAGAGGGCGGGGAACGCAGCTTCGCCGGCGCGTACGCCGAGCTGGCGCGCGACGGCTACATCTTCGTCCATCAGGACATCAGAGGCCGGTTCAAGTCCGAAGGCCAGTTCGTCATGCTCCGCAAGATGCGCGACAAGAAAGACCCGAAAGCGATCGACGAGAGCACGGACACGTACGACACCATCGAGTGGCTCCTCAAGAACGTCCCGCGAAACAACGGTCGGGTCGGCATGATGGGCGTGTCGTATCCCGGTTGGTTGACGGTCGTCGCGATGCTCGACCCGCATCCGGCGCTCAAGGCGGTGTCCCCGCAGGCCTCGCCCGCCGACATGTTCATCGGGGACGACTTCCATCACAATGGCGCGTTCAGGCTCAGCTACGGCTTCGAGTACGCGACGATGATGGAGACGAACAAGGAGCAGACCGCCTTCGCGTTCGGCGATTCCGACACCTACAACTGGTACCTCAAGCTCGGCTCGCTCGCCCACGTCAACGAGCAATTCCTGCACGAGAAGATTCCCAGCTGGAACGACTTCGTGAACCACCCGAACTACGACGCGTTCTGGCAGCGACAGGCGGCGGCTCCGTACATCGATCGCGTAACCGTTCCGACGCTGAGCATCGCAGGGTGGTGGGACCAGGAAGATTTCTACGGTCCGGTCACCATTTATCGCCTGCTCGAGAAATACGACAAGAACCACCTGAACTATCTCGTCGTTGGACCATGGAACCACGGTGGTTGGAGCGGCCCGAGCGGCGCGCAGCTCGGGCCCATCCAGTTCGGCAGCGCAACGTCGCCGGAGTATCGTCGCTCGATTCAGGCGCCCTGGTTCGCGTATTGGCTCAAGGGCATCGGCAAGCTCTCGCTTCCCGAGGCGACGGTGTTCGAAGGCGGCACGAATACCTGGCAGAAGCGCGATTCGTGGCCGATGAAGACCGGAGTGACGGCGAAGCGTCTGTACCTTCGCGCCGATCACGCGCTCTCGTTCGACGCGCCGGCCGAGCGGATCGACGCGTTCGACGCCTACGTTTCGGATCCGGCCAACCCGGTCCCATATCGCGAACGCCCAATCAAGCCGACATATGGCCAGGGCTCAACTTGGTCGGGCTGGCTCTCCGACGATCAGCGTTTTCTCAAAGGCCGACCCGACGTCGTGAGCTGGCAAACGGAGACGCTCGCCAATGACGTGACGATCGCCGGCGACATCACCGCCCATCTGCGCGCTTCGACCACTGGGTCGGATGCCGATTGGGTCGTAAAGCTGATCGATGTCTATCCCGACACGTATCCCGCCGACGCCAAGATGGCGGGCTACCAGTTCATGGTCGCCAACGACGTGCTGCGCGGCCGGTTCCGAAACGGATTCGTGACGCCGCAAGCGATCACGCCGAACAAGGTCGAGGAATTCATCGTCGACCTCCACACGCAAGACTACACCTTCCGCAAAGGCCACCGCATCATGGTGCAGGTTCAGAGTAGCTGGTTCCCGCTCATCGACCGCAACCCGCAGACCTTCGTGCCGAACATCTTCCTGGCGAAGGACAGCGATTTCAAAGCGCAAACCCATCGCATCTATCGCTCGCGCGACAACGCGTCGTACGTGCAGGTCTCCGTCGTCAAACCCGGAGCCGGCCGATGAAGCGCGCTCTTGTTGCCGCTCTGTTCTTCGCGACGCCCGTCGTCGCGCAGCAGCAGGCGAAGCCGGATTGGGCGGCGTTCGATACGTTCGTCGCGCAAGCGGCGAAGGATTGGCGTGTTCCGGCCCTCGCCATCGCCGTCGTCAAGGATGATTCCGTCGTCTTCATGAAGGGCTATGGCGTCCTGGAGTCCGGGAAGCCGACGCGCGCCGACGAGCACACGCGCTTCGCCATCGGCTCGACGACGAAGGCGATGACCTCCGCCGGTCTTGCCATGCTGGTCGACGAAGGGAAGCTGCACTGGGACGACAAAGTCACGCGCTTCATTCCCGAGCTCCAGCTCGCCGATCCGTGGGCGACGCGGGAGATGACCATCCGCGATCTCCTCACCCATCGCACCGGATTGCCCGGCACCGATCTCTTCTGGGCGTCGAATTGGAAGTTTTCTCCAGCGGAAATCATTCGCCGTCTCCGTTACATCCAACCGACGGCATCCTTCCGCTCCGAATGGCAGTACCAGAACGTCATGTACGCGCTCGGCGGTACGATCATCGAGCGCGCATCGGGAATGCGGTGGGAAGACTTCATGCGGGCGCGCGTCTTCAAGCCGCTTGGCATGAACGAAACCGAGGCACTCGTGTCGTCGATCGTCGGGAAACCGAACGTCGCGGTTCCGCACGCGTTGATCGGCGACTCGGTGAGAGTCGTCCCGGTCCGGTCGACGGATCTCGTTGCGCCGGCCGGATCGGTGTGGTCGAGCGTGTCGGACATGTCGAAATGGATGCGCTTCGTGCTCGACAGCGGCCGCGTCGGCTCGACCCGGCTGATCAAGGCGGAGACCTTCCGCGAGATCGTCGCGCCGCAGATCCAAGCGCCGATGGAGGAATATCCCGCGCTCCAATTGGCGAAGCCCGACTTTTTCAGTTACGGCTTCGGGTGGTTCATCCAGGACTATCGCGGCCAGCACGTGTGGATGCACACCGGCAGCATCAACGGGCTGTGCGCCCTCATCGGGCTCATGCCGAATGAAAAGCTCGGCGTGTATGTCCTCGAGAATCTCGACCACGCCGAGATTCGTCACGGATTGATGTACTCGGTGTTCGATCTCTACAATGGCGGCCGCGGACGCGACTGGAGCGCCGACCTCAAGCCGCTGTTCGAGCGTCGTCCAGCCCAGGCGGGCAACGCCGCGACGCAGCGAACGACGTCACCGCCGTCGCTGCCCCTCGAGCGCTACGCCGGCACGTACGTCGACTCGGCGTACGGTGAAATCCGGGTGACGTTCGAGAACGGCGCGCTGCAAGCCGCCCTCGTGACCGATCCGCCGACCGCATTGCAGCCGCTGAACATGGAAGCGTTCCGCGCGCAGCCCGCCGAGGCCGGCCGTAATCCGGCGACGCTCGTCTTCCAACCGGATGGCGCCGGCGGTGTCGTATCAGTGCGAGTGTCCGGCATCACCTTTACGAAGGTGCGGAGATGATTCGCTCGGGCGCGTCCGACACGTTATACGACATCGTCATTCGTAACGGTCGCGTGCTCGACGGCGAAGGCAATCCGTGGATTCTCGCCGACGTGGCAATCAAGGACGGCCGTTTCGTCAAGATCGGAAGGATCGCCGCGCACGGAAAATGTGAGATCGACGCGCGCGGCAAATACGTGAGCCCCGGTTGGATCGACATGATGGACCAATCGGGCTCCGTCCTTCGCCGAAACGGGCTCGCCGAGAACAAGCTGCAGGAGAGCGGGACGACGGCGATCGGTGGCGAAGGCGGCACGCCGGTTCCCGCCGGCCAGGTGGCCGAGTTCTTCAACACACTCGAGCGCCAAGGCATCAGCATCAACTTCGGCAGCTACTTCAGCGAGACGCGGGCGCGCACGAAGGTACTCGGCATGTCGGCGCGAAAGCCGAACGCCGCGAAGGCGGGGCGGGTGTTGAGGGGGGCCGGAACGGCATAAAGAGCGCTTTTAGACGGCGCTCGTAAGCAGCGCTTGTAGCCAGCGCTTGCAAACGGCGCTGATAAACGGCGCACAAACAGCGCTGGTCAAGGCCGCATTAAACAACAACGCCGGGAAGGAACGTACAGCGTTCTTTCCCGGCGTTGTTTACAAGCGCTGTTTCAACGCGCCGTTCTACCAGCGCTCCTTAAGAGCGTCGTTTATGCCCTAACAGCGCCGTCTATCTGTTCGGATGCGTCCGATCGATCGGCGCCGGCCGGGCGACACGCTTGACGGGATTTTGTTCGAGCAGCTTCATCGCTTCCGCTACGGCGCGCTCGAGCTGCGGATCGTGACCCTTCAACACCTCGGCCGGCGAATACTCGACCTCGAAATCCGGCGCGATGCCCTCGTTCTCCACCGCCCATTTCCCGTTCAAATCATAGAACGCTAAACTCGGCGCCGTGATGCCGCCGCCGTCGATCGTCGGGGCGAGACCGGTCGTGCCGACGAGAGCGCCCCACGTCCGTGTGCCGACCATCGGGCCGATCTTGCGGAGATGGAAGTAGTAGGGAAGCGCGTCGCCGCCGGAGCCGGCCGACTCGTTGATGATCATCACCTTTGGACCAAAGATGCCGGCGGCGGGTGAGGGCCATTCCTTGCCGTCGCGCATCGCGAAGTAGCCCATCGGCTTCCGATCGAGCTCGTTCACGATGTAGTCGGCGACGAGTCCACCGTGGTTGTACCGCTCATCGATCACCGCGCCGTCCTTGTCCTGCTGCGAGTAGAAGTAGCGCGTGAACGCGTTGTAGCCGGCGATCGACGTATTCGGCAGCCACACGTAGGCAAGCTTCCCATGAGACAGCTCGTCGACTTTCCGGCGGTTGTCCTCGATCCAGGCGCGCGTGCGCAGCGCGTCCTCGTTGGCGACCGGCACGACGGTCACGAGGCGCGAGCCCTCGGTCGTCGGCGCGTCGTTCACGCGAATCACGATCTGGTGGCCGGCGGTGCCCTCGAACGCCTGGTAGACGTTCATCTGCGGCGTGAGCGGACGGCCGTTCACCTCGAGGAGATAATCGCCTTCCGCGACGCTGATTCCCGGCGCGCGCAACGGCGAGCGCAACTCGGGATTCCAATTCTCTCCGGTGAAGATGCGCTTGATTCGATAGTGCCCGTTCTCGATCGCGTAGTCGGCGCCGAGCAGCCCGACCGACACCGGCGGATCAGACGGGACGTCGCCGCCGCCGGCCAGATAGGAGTGACCGACGGTGAGCTCACCGCCCGTCTGGGCGATGAGATAGCCGAGGTCATTGCGATGGTTGATCGACGCGACGAGCGGCGAGTACTTCGCCCAAATCGCCTGCCAGTCGGCGCCGTGCATCTTGGCGTCGTAGAAGAAGTCGCGCTGATTGCGCCAGGCTTCCTTGAAGATCTCAGCCCACTCGGTGCGCGGATCGACCCACGACTCGAGCTGCGCGACGTTGAGCGCGCCGTCGCCGACTCGCGCCGGACGATCGGTGCCGACGACGCCCCACCGTGCACCCGCGCCGGCACCCGCCGAGTAAAGGAGCTTCTTGCCGTCGGCGGAGAGCGTGTAGAAGCGAATGCCCTCGAGGAGCGTGGCGTTCAGGCGCTCGCGCAGCTGGTATTTCTGCAGCCGCGGCGCCGTGGCGACGGTCGCGTCGAGATAGAAGAAGGAGCCGGCGGGACCCGCCTTGAGCTCCGAGTAATCGCCGGCCGGAATCTCCAGGCTGATGATCCGAGTATTGATGCCCGGATCGATCCGTGTGACGGAATCTGGTCGCGCCCGCGGCGGCGCCGCCGTGCCCTCGTCACCCGCTTCGGGAAGCAGGGGTGATGGTTCCGTCGCGCTCAGGATCGCGAGATAGACCGAGCGGCGCGCCGGTCGATCGACCGCGCTCATCTCGACCCAGCCTGTCCGCGGGCCGTAGTCCGTGCTGGCGAGGAAGTAGAGGTACTTCCCGTTCGCGTCGAACGCCGGCGAGACCGCGTCAGCGAGACCGTCCGTCAGTTGAATCGCCTTCGGCTCGGCGAGCGCGCGCACGAAGATGGCGCGCAGATGCGAGTCGAGGCTCTTCGAATAGGCGACGAAACGCGAATCCGGCGACCAGACCGCGTCGAAGCTCCGGCCGGGTGTGTCGTAGGTGTCGGTGTCCAGCTTCGTCGCCTTGCCCGTCGCGACGTCGATCGTCCAGAGGTTCAAGTGGCTGCTGGCAAGGAGCAGCGTCTTGCCGTTCGGCGACCAGGCGAGCTCGGAGACGACGGCGTGCTCGGGAAGATCGATCGCGCGCGGCGTCGCGAGGCCCGCTTGATCGCCGACCATGAGTCGCCATTCCCCGCCGGCGTCGGAGACCCAGGCGACTCGGGCGCCATCGGGAGACCACGCCGGGCTCATCTCGTGCGCGCCCGTCGACTTCGTGAGATTCCGCCAATCGCCCTTGTCAGTCGGCACGGTGAAGATGTCGCCGCGCGCCTCGAACGCCGCGCGGACGCCCGTGGGCGACAACGCGGCTTCGCGGATCATGGCGCCGACGCGCTTGAATTGCGCGCGCGCCCAGGGGAAATCGCCGACGACGTCGATCGAAAGTTGCTTCGACTGTCCGGTTTTCACCTCCAACAAGTGGACGTAACCCGCCTGCTCGTACACGATCGCGTCAGCACCGGCCGACGCGTTCATGATGTCGAAGTCCTCGTGGTGCGTGACCTGCTTCACCTGCTTCGAGGCCAGGTCGTAGGAGAAGAGGTTCGTCGTTCCCGCGCGGTCGGAGAGGAAGTAGACGCTGTTGCCGATCCACATCGGCTCGTGGTCGTTGCTGTTCTTCCACGGCAGCTTCTCGACCGAGTAGTCGGCGAAGTTGAGAATGCGAATCGGTTGCACGCGGCCGCCGCGGTAGTGGCGCCACATGCTCTGTTCGTACCAGTCGGGCGTGAACGCGAGCGGCAGCTCGTCGTAGGCGAAGCGACGCGTGTCGGGCGAGTACGAGCCGGCGAATGCGCGGGGCATCGGCATCGGTTCTTCCAATCCGCCGTCGACCGAGATCGTCCACAATCGGAGATAGGACGACTGGGGCACCGCGCCGCGGTCGGAGGCGAAGACCACGCGCTTTCCGTCGCGCGTCCAGCCCTTGACCCGATCGATCTGCGGATGGAAGGTCAACCGACGCGGCTCGCCGCCCGCTGCCGGCACGACGTAGACGTCGGTGTTGTTCGCCGACGTGCGCGAGTACGCGATCATCGAGCCGTCGGGTGAGAAACGCGGGTCGGACTCGACGTCGGGCGTCGCGGTCAACCGTCGCGCGGCGCCGCCCGTACGCGGCGCGATCCACAAATCGCCACCCTGGGCGAAGACGACGGCGTCGCGGCTCACGTCCGGATGCCGGAGCAACCGAGTGCCCTGCGCCATCAGTGGAGCGGCGACCAATTCGGCGAGCGTCGCGGAAACGACGGCGGCGGTGAGCAGAGTGGAGCGGTGTCGCGACATTTGGCAATTCTCCGGGAGCGATCGGTATACGGCTTCGGTATACCGTGATGGCGACGCGGAAGTGCGGGGAGTGGAAGGAAACGTGTCGAACGGACTCTGACGACCCGCGCTCAGCTCAGCCGGTCGCGGGTGCTGTTGGAGGACGATACGGAGTCGCCGTTCCAGATGTGCCAAATCCCGCGCTCGCCGACCTCCTCGATCGCGTTGGCCAATCGGTCCGCGGCGTTGTGCCAGTTCGTCTCGACGGCGCGCTGCGCGGAGCGCGGATCGCCCTTGGCGATCGCCGACGCGATCGCGTCGTGTTCGCGCACCGACGTCGACAGCTCGTCGAGCAGGACGTTGATGTAGAGACGCGCGTAGCGCTCGCATTGCGGCTTGATCGCGCGGTGCAGGGAGACGACGCGCGGGCCGGCGGCATCCTCGACATACGTCTGATGAAACGCGACGTCGAGATCGAACAGCCGAGCGGGCGCCGCCTTGGCCCGCGCGGCGCGCGCGAGCTCCTTGTTCACGGCACGCAGCCGTTGCACGAGCTTGCGGCGACGGTCCGTGGGCAGCGACGCGGCTTGACGCGCCGCGAGGCCCTCGAGGTGACCGACGACGAGAAAGACCTCGTGCCCGTCGCCCCGCGTCAGCGGCGTGACAATGAGCCGCTGGTCGCCGGCCCGTCCGACCGACGCGACGAAGCCTTCCTGCTGGAGGCGATGCAAGGCGCTGCGCACCGGCGTTCGGCTGAGGCCCATGCGCGCGACGACGGCGCGCTCGGCGACGCGTGCTCCAGGCGGCAGCTGGCCGGAGACGATGAGCGCGCGAAGCTCGTTGTAAACGCGCGAGACGTTATCCGTCGGCGGGTGCGTTGCGCCGTTTCCGGCGTGTGAAGCGCCGCCCGCCCGGCTTCGATTCGATGGAGATCCGGGCACGGGAGGCAACCTATGGGTCGCCCACGGTTCGAGCAAGCACGATGCATCGCAAAGGGAATGTTCGAAATCGGTAACCAAAGCGGTATACCAAAGCGGTCTATCGCACCGGAGTGCCGCGCATTAGCTTGGGCCGCATTCCGTCGAATCGCTCGTCTGTACGGCTTCTCTGGTTTCCCTCCGCACGCCGTCTCCCGCCCCCTCGACGATCCGCATGATCCGGCTCGACCGCATCACGCTTCGCGAAATTCGTCTCGCGCTCAAGGAACCGTTCCGCATCTCCTCCGGCGTCCAGTCGGAGCGGCGCATCCTGCTGCTCGAGCTGCAGGATACGGATGGCGCGGCGGTTTGGTCGGAGTGCGTCACGTTCGAAACACCGATCTACACGGCCGAGACGATCGATACCGCGTGGCTCGCGCTCCGCGAATGGCTCGCGCCGCGCCTCTTGGGCCACGCGGTCGATCGCGCCGCCGACGTCCACGCCCGCCTCGCCACCAACATCCGCGGCCATGCGATGGCCAAAGCCGCCCTCGAGATGGGCGCCTGGGCCCTGGAAGCCGTCCAACTCGGCCGGCCGCTCTCCCGGCACTTGGGCGGCGATCGCAC
>DATLPC010000072.1:0-8224 GCA_035535975.1 Gemmatimonadaceae bacterium
TTTACGAGCTCGGGCATCTGTCTGTGGTCAGTGGCGGTCTCGGCTACCTCAGCCTTCCCAACGGACCGAGGTCGATATTGAGGTCCTCATCGGTCAAACCGAAGACCTCTTTTAGCTCGTCCATCCTGTGGTTCAGCTTGAGCAACGCGAGACCCAGGCGCTCCACCTCCTGCTCGTTCAGCGTTCCACCATCCATTCGCCGAACCGCTTGATGCTCCAGGATTTCGCGTAGCAGTTCTATCACAGTCAGGACGAGTCGCGCAAGACCTTGTTCGACCCGCTCCGGATCGGCGTTGATGCGCTCGGGGAGCGATCGGGCTATGGCTTGGAGCGCCGCCACCGCATGATCGTCCTCAACCGATTCGGACCGCCTCAGCCCGCTACTTTCAGTCATACCTCAGTCCGCCAGTTTCATGCCGTGGAGTCCGGTGTCGCTGTTTCCTAGCGCGCAGAAACTGTAGGGCGCTCGAGGGCCGATTACCAGGAAGCGAAGTTCCGACGTCGCGGAGACGGTGAACGTCGCCTCCTTGTAATTCGCCACATCGCTTCGCGAAACGAGATGCGAGATCGTTCGCAGCGGGAGCCGGGTGACCTGGTCGTGGACGGCCCGCCGCCGGACGAACGCCTTGGTGGCCTCGGTCAGCTTTTGGGCGAGCGAATCGAGCGAGCGCCGAACGGCGCCCGTGGCCGCCTCGCGCGCTTGCAGCGATTCCATGTACTCGCGACCGGCGCCCGGCTTGCCCGGGTCGACCATGGCCGGAAGACCGGGCTCGAGATCGCGCAGCATCCGCCGCGTCGACGGCGTGAGGATCAGCGTCATCTCGACGAAACCCTGCATGTCGGCGAGCAGCGACGTGACGGAGTCGGAATAATTCTCCAACGCGCCGCGACAGGCATCATCGCTGGCGAATTCCTGACCGAACCGCGCCGGAACAGGCGTGGCGCCGGTCTCGAGCGCGGCCTCGACGACAGCATCGTGGGCGCGGACCCCGTCGATGGAAACGGGGACGCCGCGCTCGGCGTCGCTGATCCAGGCGACGAGACCTTCCACCTGCATCGACCGCACGCGGGCGCCGTCGATGCCCCGCAAATCGGCCGGAGGCTCGTCGCGTCTCTCATTCGGCAGCACGCAATAGAGATGCGTGGTCACGACGGCCCTCCCGCCGTTGTCAGCGTCTTCAAGGTTTGATCGATATTTCTTCGCACGGCGGTCTCCACCGATGTGAGCAGCAGCCGGAGATCGAGGACGACCAAATCGATGTCGGCGATCGAAATCGTCACGGTCCCACCGATCACGACGCCCTTGTCGAGGACGTGATTCAGCAGGTCACCGAGCACCAGCTCCTCGGTCTCGAGCTCGTCGTCGTCAGGAACGGACGCCATCGTCGGCGGTCGAAGGGTGAGCGAAGTGATACGGGGGCCACGGTCCGGTAAAATCGAAACGAAAGCCGCGCTGATCGTGCCGCGCGACGATCGACGTGAGCGTTCTTTGAAATGCCTCCAGCGCCGACGGAGCGACGAGAAACGCGGCGTTGAGAACCATCGTGCCGCTTCCCGACGGACGCTCGGCGGCGCGGGGAACCGGCGAACGGGCCGACTCCACCGCGTGACGACCCAGCTGCTCGACGATGTCGTCCACGACCTGCTGCGTAACGCTCCGCAGCTCGCCGCGCTTTTCCCCGTCGAGCTTTCGCTCGAGCAGATACCGCTGTCCCGGTGACGCGCCCGCCGCCTGCGCCGCCAGCTCACCCAGCCGCGGGCTCATCTCCGGAATGACGTCGAGCAGCTCGGCGTCCACTCGGTAGACACGCAACGCGTACTCTCTCCCTCTCTGCACTCTCGCCAACGTCGTGGAGAGCTGCGCCGAGCGCTGGTCGAGCATCGAGCGCACCGCATCGGGACCGGAGAAGAGCGAGAACATCGGCAGCGGGACGACAGCGCCGTCCCCCCGATCGCTTGCCCACGTCAGCACGCGGTCGTGCGCCGTTGCGCGGGGACTCAGCCACTCTACGTCGCCGGAGCTCTGCTCGACGCGTTCCGGCGCGTACGCCGCGCCATCGAGCACGGACACGAGCGCGGCGACATCGCCGCGCCGCTCGACCGCGACACCGGCGTCGTCGAGTCCCTCGGGAAGCGAACCGCTCGCGAATTCCCCGGGAACGATACCGTACACGTACCAGATCGAGTCGAGCGTCGACGACATGAATGAAGTCAGCGGACTGGTGTCATCTCGCGCCATGAACGAGACCACGCGCGCAACGCCGAAACGCCGGTCGGAGGCGGGCTCGCGTGCTCGGCGCAAAACTGTCGCCGCGCGCTGAACTCAGGAAGAGGGGACGTCGTAATCGTGACGCGGTTCCAGATGACGCCGATCACGTTGACGCCAAGCGCGTCGATTGCCGCGGCAAGGCGGGAGGTCTCGGCGCGGACGACCGGCTCGTCGAGCGCGGCGATCAGGACGCCGGCGCGCGAGGCGTCATGCAGCAACGCATCCAGCGCCCGAGTTCGTTTGGCGAACGCGAGCAACTCCTCGGCGGCCGCGCCGAGTCCGACCGCCTCGCGATACTTGAGCATCAGGCGCATCAACCGGTGCGTCCAGTCCAGCGCGATCGCCGGCATCTCGAGCAGTCGCAACAGATGTCCCGTCGGCGCCGGGTCGACGACGACTCGCGTAAACCGATGCTCGAACAGCGCGTCGCCGAGCAGCGAAAGCGCGAACAACTCGTCGATTCCCGGCGGGGCGAGGGAGAGGAGCTCGCGCATGATCCGTCGGTCGCGATCGACGTCGACGCCGCGCCGCACGATTGCGTCGAACATCGCGTCGATCCGATCCTGGTACTCGTCTCGCAGGCGAGCGAAGGTGGCGGCGGCGTCCATTTGCCTGGCAATCAGACCGGATACTCCATCCACGCCGTGTTCCGTGTCGGACCGGGCCCACTCGGCGCTCGCCTCACCGAGAGCGTCGGCGATCGACGGGGCGGGGTCGGTGGACACGAGCAAAACGTCACCGGCTCGCTCGTCCGCCGCCGCGATGGCGAGGGCGCAGGCGATCGTGCTCTTCCCGACCCCTCCTTTCCCGCCGACGATGGTCAGTTCGCGAACGAGGCTGGTGATCGAGCGGCCGGCCCCGGACTTCTCCGATCGCTTTCCCGGCGTTTTCGCGTGCCTGCCTGAGGGTCGGTCGCGCGGTTCACGCAGCATCGACAGCGCCGCTGCGGTGGCGTCGACGCCTCGTGGCGGCTCGACGCGCGGTATCGCGTACCGTGGGAGTGAAGGATCGATCGCGGAGAGCTCCATTTGCTCGCCCGCGACGTTCACGATCACGCCGGCAACGCGAATTCGCAGCGCCGTCAGCTGCTCGGCATAGCGGCTGCTCTCGGCGATGACCAACGGCTCGTCGCGCGTGACGAGGACCGCGGCGAGCGCCCCGGGATCGGCGAGGACTCCCCGAAGCCGGTCGATGCGCGACCGCATGTCGTCGATGAAGTTGTCGGCACGATCGCGACGGTAGCGATGCGTCAACGCGCGCACCATGAAGCGGTGCTTGTCCTGCATCTCGTCGAGCATCGCGAGGAGCGCGCGGAACGTATCTGGCAGCGCGAGAAGCCTGAGCGTGTGGCCGGTCGGCGCGGTGTCCACGACGATCCGGTCATAGACCACGGACGGATCGGTGAGAATGTCGGCGAGCGCGAGAAGCGCGAAGATCTCGTCGGCGCCGGGGAGCGCCGCGTCTACCAGGCCGTCCACGTCGCCGCGGTCGAGATACGTACCGCGATCGATGATCTCGGCGATGATGTCGCGCCAACGCTCGAGGAAATCGCGCCGCAGCTCACTCGCCGAAAGCTGGCGTGCGTCGAGGCCGGGCACCGAATCCACGCTCGCGGCCGTCGTCCCGACCGGCACTCCGATCACCTCGGCGAGCGCCGCGGCCGGGTCGGTCGAGACAAGCAGCACCGATTCGCCGCGTCGCGCGAGAATGACGCTGAGTCCCACGGCGCACGTCGTTTTTCCGACGCCGCCCTTTCCGACAATCAGTGACGTTCGCGGTAGACGCTCGATGAGAGAATCGAGCGCGGTCACTCCTCGTCGACGTCTTTCGCGACGCGCACGGGCCCGCCGCTCGTTCCCTTACCGAGCCGCTCGCGCCAGGCGCGGACCTCGCGCAATCGCGCCATCAGCGCCGCCTCTCGTTCGACGTACTCGTCGTCGGTGATGTCGCCGAGCTCCAACTGCATTTGCAGCTCCATCAACTCTTGCTTCACAGGCGTGTCGTCGCTGAGCTCTTCTTCCACGACGCTTTGTACTTGTCCCAACGACCAACGGATCCCGGCGACGGGACCCGTAATCGGAAAGAAGAGGAGTTTGCTGAGAAGGCCCACGGTTTTCGGCCCCCCCGGTCAGGCGAACGCGCGCTTGCGCGCGACGTTCGGCCAGAGCTCCGTCTGTGGCAGCTCGCCCTCGAGCTCTGTACGCAGGCGGGCGGCGATCTCGTCGACCGCCTGAGGGTCGGCGACGAGATCGTAGTCGCGAACGTCGAGCGACAGCACCGGACACTGCGTAAACCCGGCGATCCACCGCTCGTATCGATCGTGCAGCGCGGCCCAATAGTCGAGCGAGGTTTCCTTCTCTTTCGGCCGGCCGCGTGTCGCGATGCGCTGCGCGATGACGTCTAGTGGTCCGTGTAGATAGATGAGCAGCCGCGGCGGACGCGCCGCGGGCGAGTACAGCAGCTCCGCATAAAGACGGCGGTAGAGCGACCATTCGTCCGACGTCATGTACCCCTGCTCGAACAACCCGCGCGCGAAGATCTCGGCGTCCTCATACCACGTGCGATCGAGCACCCAGCTCCCGCCGAGCCCGCGCATTCGACGCATGCTCGCGAAGCGCGTGGCGAGGAAGTGAAGCTGGAGATGCAGTGCGTACGCCCGCATCTCCTCCGGGCCGCCGTAGAAACTCTCGAGCCACGGATTGTCGGCGTCGACGCTCTCCAACGCGAGCTGCAATCCGAAGCGCGAAGCGAGGGCTCGCGAGAGAGTCGTCTTGCCAGTGCCGACCATGCCGGCAACGCCAATGAGCATGGAACTCAAGCTACGAAGAGAACGCGGCGCGCGGAACGGTTACGTCGCCGAGTCGCCGAGTCGCCGAGCTACGCGATCGTGATCGTTCCCGCCGCGGCGTCGATCGTGACGTTCAGCTGTCGCAATGCTGTGATTGGCGCGCTGGCGACGTTCGGCCCATGAATGACCGATCCGTCTTTGGCGAACAGCGATCCGTGACAGGGGCACTCGAGCTGGTTGTTGCGCACTTCCGTGTCACACTGCTCGTGCGTGCAAATGCGTGACAAGCCGATGAAGCTGTTCGGGCCCGTACGCATCACGGCGCGCTCCCGCTCGAGCTCCACGAGAACGCCAACGGTCGCCAGCTCAGGGTGGCTGGCGAGTGAGATCGTCAGCGGCGGGCCGGGCGGAACATTGACGTCTCCGCCGCCGGTCGCGGTGCGCAGCGGCGGGCCGATTTGTCCGTCGCCGCACGCCTCAACGGCCGCGAGCGCCGCGGTAACCAGCGCTGAACGGGCGAGAAACTGACGTCGATTCAGGCAATCCTGACAGGACATGGCGAGCCTTTGATGGCGGTTCAAACGGTGACGACGGCCGCCTTCCACTCGGTTTCGTCTTCGTCTTCCTGGTACAGCTTATCCAGATTGACCATCACATTGTTCCCGTCTTTGCGCACCGCGAAGCGATCCAGCCCGCGTGTCGCGCGGCCGCTGTCCTTGATGTAGAGCCCATCCGGCTCGAAGCGTGAGTGATGTTTGGGGCACTCGAACTTGCCGTCTTTGTCATACCATCGGATCGCGGTGTTCTGGTGCGGACAGGCAAGCGAGAAGACGTAGACTTTCTCTTGCCAGCGCGTCACGATGACGCCGTTGTCCTTGTCGATCTGGCTGCCGTCCTTTCCGGGAATCGGATACGACTTTTCGTCGCGGCGGCTGCCGGTCGCCGTGATCGCGCCAAGCGGCGCGGCCGCGGCGCGCGCGGGCGACGCGCCCAGCGCCACGAGTATGCCCGCGGCGATCGCGCCCGCGTCGCGCAGAAATTCGCGCCGCGGGACAAGCGGACAGCCATCGCAACCATCACCGTTCAATTCGTTCCCTTCATATGTGCTGCGTGACATCGCGTTATTAGCTCAGGTTTACGATGGCGACGCCGAGCGCCGTGATGATGAACCACAGAGCGAGACTCGAGACCGCGCCCCGGCGTAGAGCGCCCCAGGCGGGCGATGCCGGCGCGGCGTCCTTCGCCAATGCCGTCTCCGCTCGCATCATCAACAGCCCGTTGAGGAGAAGCAGGGCGACAAGCCCCATCTTCGTCCAAAAGATCCACGAGCCGAAGAAGGTCTCGATATCCGCCGTGAGCAGCGCGAGTCCGCTGATCACGACGACGACTAATCCGGTGATCACCCACCGGTGTACGGCCGCGAGCTCGCGCAGATGCTGCGAGCGATCAGCCACGACACCGCGGACGGTTCGCAGCGTGCCGCGGTCCGCGGCGACCGCGAGGCCGCCGGCGAGCAATATCCCGCCAATGTGCAGGAATTGCACAACGGTCTCCGCGCCCTTGGAGTGACTGTAGTAGTCGTTCCAGGGCTGAAAAAACTGCACGATCGATTCAGGAAGGCTCATCGAGGGGTTTAGCGATTCCAGAGTTTCATGGCGGTGCCGCTCACGACAGTCAGACCCATCGCGGACAGTGCGACCGTCCGATGCAACCGCCGTTTGCTCGCGTCGGTCTCAGCTTCGTTCGAGAGCTTCGCCCCCGCATAGGTGAACGCGGCGTCGGCCGTGAGCATCGACAGCATGTGGACGGTCCGCAGGACGCGTCCCTGGGCAAGCATCCGCGAGTCCCACCAGTTCCACAATCCGGTCACTGTGTTAACGGTGAACATCCCCGCGAGCGTTGTAGCGCCGACCCGATGCACAGTCTTCGCCCAGGTCGGCGCGGCGCGGCTCTCGTCGTACAGCTTCTTTCCGGCGACCCACTGTGCAGCGAACACCGGGATCGTGCCGTAGGCCGTATACCGATGAATTGTCAGGCGCCGGGCGTACCAGTCGCTCACCTCGATCACCCGCGGACGCGCTCGCGGCGTATCTACCGGTATCGGGAAGCGTACGCCCCCCCGCAGGGGGTTCACCGTGTCCAGCGCCGCGGCGAACACCGCCGGAGCCGCCTCCACCGGAGTTGCTGCCGGCATTTGAGGGCCAGTCGCCACACAGCAAAACAAGCTGAATACAGTCATGTCCATGCGTGAATCACGTCAGGGTTCACTTTTTCGACAAGCCGTCTCACCATCAACCCGCCGGGGGACGTGCCGCGTTCCCGGCTCTTCGCCCGCCGCCGTATAGCTTCTCTGCCATGACGAACGCTACCACCCCGGACCATCCAGCAGCTCGAGGCTCATCGTCCGACGAATGGCTGGAGTTGGTTGACCAGGTGCTGCTCGGCCTGGATCACGCGCTCAACAACCGTTTGGGGGCGCTTCGCGCATTCGCCGAGCTGTTGCGAGACGAACACTGGCGGACGACCAGCGCCGCGACGGAGAGTGTAAACAAAGAGGTGGCGCGCCTCGAGGAAACAACGAGCGTCGTCCGTCTTCTCGCCCGTCCGCGCCAAGCGTCAGAAACCGGGCTTATCGTCGAAGAGGTCATGACCGACGTCGTTCGCATCCAGTCGATGCTCTACGATGTTCGTGACACCCCAATCGATTTCGTCCCCGGTCCGCCGCTCGAGCCGGTGTGGAGCGAGCGATCCGGGCTGATTCGGCTCCTGTCCGTCACCCTCTACAAGATGCGGCGAATGGCTCGCGAAGCGGACACCGGCGGTGTGGTACGCCTATCCATGGAGTCCGACGAGGAGTTCGCGCGGATCACGCTCGCCCCGTCCGGGCCGCCCGGCGAATCGACGATCAGTGACTATGCGGCGACGCTCGCTCACTCGCTCGGCGCGGAGTGGCGCCTCGCCGGGGGAGGATTGGAGTTACGATTGCCGACTCTCAAATCCCATCGGGCAGGGGCCCGGCGGCCGATTAGCCGAGCAGCCGAGTAGCCGACCTAAGAAACGAGCGCCGGGCCGACGAGATCGCGCAGGCGCGAGAGTGCCTTCGAGCGTACCTGGGACACCCGCGAATCGGTCACACCGAGAATCTGCGCGATCTCGTGGATCTTGAG
>DATLPC010000073.1:0-27767 GCA_035535975.1 Gemmatimonadaceae bacterium
ACCTTGATCGCGACGGCGCGGTCGTGCTTGAGATCGTGCGCGAGGTAAACGGTCGCCATCCCACCCGCGCCGAGCTCTCGTTCGATGCGGTATCGGTCGGCGAGAAGCGCCGGCATCTGGCGAAGCATTGACACAAACATGTCTCGCGGGAGATGATCAGTCGAGGACACCTTAACGACGGCGTGCGAGATGGGACTGCTCCAGGACATTCGATTCGCGCTACGCGGCATGCGCCGCTCACCCGGCTTCTTTGCCGGCGCGGCGGTCATTCTCGCACTCGGCATCGGTTTGTCGACGGCGACTTTCGACGTCTTCTATACTGTCCTCCTGCGACGATTGCCGGTCGTCGATCAAGACCGCATCGGCATCTTCCTCGGCCAGCTCGCCGATGCGCGCACGCAACTCATCCCGCCCTCGCGTCGGCAGCTCGCCGACTTTCGGCGCGAGACGCGGACACTGAGCGCCGTCGCCGGCGTCGGTTGGGACGGGCCCTGGTCCTGGTACGTTCGCGATCCCGGAGATTCCCGCCACGCGATCGTCGTTCCGTCTTCGGTCGTGACGGCCAATCTGTTCGACGTACTCGGCGTGAAGCCGATCATCGGTCGCACCCTCCGTCCCCAAGACGACGAGCTCGGCGCCCGCCGAGTCTTGGTGATCAGCCGGGAGCTCTGGCGGCGCGAGTACGGTGATGATCCCCGCGTGCTCGGCCAACAGCTCGTCGATCAATCGTCGGGCGTAGCGTACAGCATCGTCGGTGTCATGCCGGACGGCCTTTCGTTCGAGCGCGGTGCGCAATTGTGGCGGCCGCTCAACGCGCAGTTTCCAATTCAGGCCGACTCCGATCTCGACAGTCCTTATGGTGCCGTGCGCGTCGTCGGACGGCTCGCTCCAGGCGCCACACTCGGTGCCGCCCGCGACGAGTTCGCCCGCTTTTTTTCTCGCGCAATGACGGCGCGCAATTCGGCGCTCGCCGGCCGTCTCGGCGCCGTTGCGCATTCGTTCGCCGAGGAGGTGATGGGCGACGTGCGTCCCGCACTTCGCATCATCGCCGCGGCCGTCGCGCTGCTGCTGCTCATCACATGCGTCAACGTCGCGAGCCTGATGTTGATTCGTGCGTCGGGCCGGATGTCGGAGCTCGCCGTCCGCGCGTCGCTCGGCGCGACGCGTAGCCGGATCGTCCGACAGCTCGTGATTGAAGGCGTGGTGCTGGCGATGGCCGGCGGAGCGCTCGGCATTGTCATCGCCGCCGGTGCCCTGCGTGGCCTCGTCGCGTTGGCGCCGACGCAGCTGCCTCGAGTCAGCACCATCCGACTGGACACGACCACGCTCGGCGTAGCGATCGTTGTCAGCTTGATCACCGCCGTGGTCTTCGCGGTCGGACCTGCCCTGAGCATTTCGTCCGGCGACCTCTTTGCTTTCGTTCGGAGCGGGACACGCTCGCTCACCGGCTCGAGACGGTCGAGACGGGGTCGCAACGCCTTGGTCGTTGTGCAGTTCGCGTTGACGCTCGTCGTTCTCACCGGGGCG
Source organism: Gemmatimonadaceae bacterium (assembly GCA_035535975.1). Lineage (GTDB taxonomy): Bacteria > Gemmatimonadota > Gemmatimonadetes > Gemmatimonadales > Gemmatimonadaceae > JAQBQB01. The sequence goes on from DATLPC010000073.1 coordinate 1,528, forward strand.
GGGCTGCTCGCGCGTAGCCTCGAGCGCCTCCAGCGACTCGACCTCGGCTTCGACGAGAATCGGCTGGCTATCGTCGAGCTTCGGTTCAACCAAAACCGCCGCACGACCGTCGCCACGATCAACGACGTCATCGATCGGCTCCGCGCGCGACTCGGCGCAATCACCGGCGTCGCGTCGGTGGCGGCGGCAATTCAAACGCCTTTCGAAGGCGGCGGAATCGACGGCTGGGTGTCGGCCGAGGGCGAATCGAGCACGCAACACGCGGGCGACCCGTTCGTCGATCTCGAATTCGTCACGCCGAATTACTTTCGCACACTAGACGTTCGCGTCCTCGCCGGCCGAGCATTCAATGACGCCGATGCCGTCACGACAACACCGGTTGTCGTCGTGAGCAAGAGCGTTGCCGACCACTATTGGCCCGGAAAATCCGCCGTCGGGAAGCGACTCCACTGCTTCGGCGGTGACGAGCTCTGCCCCGTTGTCGGGGTCATCGGCGACACGCATTACCGCGACTTGGTGAAGCCGCATCGCGCCATATTTCGCGTCAGTCGGCAAGCACCCGAGGCAGTGTTCGCGCCGCGCGTGCTGCTCGTCGCCACGCGTGGCGACCCGTCGCAGCTCTTGCCGACAATCCGGTCGCTGATCATGAGCACCGAGCCCGAAGTCACGATCGGTCGCGCGCTGCCCGTTCGCGACTTGTTGGCAACGCCGCTTGCTCAGCCTCGATTCAACGTTGCGCTCGTCGCCGTGTTCGCCGCGGTCGCGCTGCTTCTGGCGGGCATGGGAATCTTTGGTGTCCTCGCCTTCCACGTCGCCCAACGCACACGCGAGCTCGGCATCCGCCATGCGCTCGGCGCGACGCCAGGCGAGCTTGGACGAATGATGCTCGGCGAGGGGATGGCACTCGCGGCGGCAGGCATCGGTGGGGGGCTTGTTGTTTCGATGCTCGCGACGCGCTCACTGAGCGCTCTCCTCTTCGACATCACGCCGCTGGACCCACTCACCTTCCTCGCCGCCACGGCGCTTCTCCTGTGCTGCGGGCTCGCCGGAATTGTTCTCCCGGCTCGCCACGCCGCACGGGTCGACCCGAGTGTCGCGCTTCGCGTTGACTAGCAATTGCCGGCCCGAGGTTCACGGTTTCGCGGTGCAGCTCCATGCCGTGTTGGTTTCGCCAAACGGTGCATAGCCGAAGCGCGGCAGTGTGTGAACGGCGATGACGGTCCAGGCCGTGGCCGCGCACAGCATCGCGATCATGAACGGCCACGCCACCCGTTCGCGCCAGGTCTGTACGGCGAGCGTGAGACCGGCCACGATGACCGTCAGATTTGACAACAGGAACGCCGCGAGGGGAAATCCGCAGCGGTGACCGTAGGGCCACCAGAAGAGTGAGAGCGTGAGCACGCCGACGAGGGCGAATCGAACCCAGAATCCGACGACGGCGAGGCGCTCGTTCAGGCGATCGCGGGCGACGATCTCCTGAATTTTCTGTAAGCGGATCTGTGTGCGCGACCGTTCGGGGGGAAGTCCGTCGTATTCGCGCACGATTTTGCGGAGCTCGACATTCCAGTTGATGTCGTCACTCATGCGATTGCCGGGGGGTTGTTGTGGGGGGGAGCCGGGGGGGGAGCAGCAGGCGGCATCGCCGGGCGCACGAACCCTCGTACAATCGGATGTTGTTCTCTGTGATCTACGACCGGATCAAATGTCTCGTCGACGCGTCGACTCGGATCGGAAGTTTTTTGCCAGACAAGATCCTTGTCGCAGGGAAACTATCTTGATCCGAGCGTAGACCGATTGCGATGAGAATCCTCGAACACCGCGGCGAGCCGTCGCCGGACACGACCGTGTGGACGATTGGCCATTCGGTTCGCACCTCGATGGAATTCATCGCGGCCCTTCGCGCGTATGACATCGAGCTCGTCGCCGACGTTCGGAGATTTCCCGGGTCGCGTCGGCTTCCGCAATTCGGGGCCGGCCCGCTCGAGCAAGAATTGGCGGTGGAAGGCATCGCGTATTGCTCGCTTCCCACTCTCGGCGGACGGCGTCGGCCATCGAGAGATTCGCCCAACGACGGTTGGCGGGTCGCCGCCTTTCGCGGGTACGCCGATTATCTGGCGACCGAGGAGTTCGCGGGTGGATTGACGGAGCTGCTCATGCTCGCCAACGGTCTTCGGACAGTGATCATGTGCGCCGAGGTGCTGTGGTGGCGTTGCCATCGCCGTTTGATCGCTGATGTGTTGGTTTCGCTCGGCGTCCGGGTGATGCACATTCGGGATGCACTGACCGTCGAGGAGCACCGTATCGCGCCGCCGGCGCATCTGGTTGACGGCGCGCTTTCGTACGCGGCGGGTGTTTGACGTCGTCGCGCCAGGCGCCGATACCGTTCGAGGACTCTCATGAAGGCTGAGCAGCCAAGCCGCACTGCCAACTTCGTCGCCCTCGGCCGCGCCCTGGCCGACGCCGGCTTCTCCCACGTTCCTGATTTTCGCGATCCGACGGCTCGCGTTTTCCTGAGTGACAGAGGAAAGCGGGGTCTTGCGAAGGTCGAGGACGCCGCGAAGGGTGGGAAGAAGAGCGTACGCGTGGAGTCGGCTCGCGTGATGGCCGACCTCATCGCGCTTCGTACGGCGACGATCGACAGCGCCGTACGTGAAGCGGTTGCCGGCGGCGCGAGGCAGCTCGTCATCCTCGGCGCCGGGTACGACGGCCGCGCTTGGCGCCTCCCGGAGCTCGCCGGCGTAAAGGTCTTCGAAGTCGATCATCCGGCAACACAGGGCGACAAGCGAAAACGTGTCGATCAGCTGCCGCCGCCAAAAGGGATCGTGAGCTTCGTATCGATCGACTTCGAGCGTGATTCGCTCGACATGGTTCTCGATCGCGCCGGCCATGATCCATCAATGCGGACCTGCTGGATCTGGGAAGGCGTCGTCATGTACCTCACCCACGACGCGATGAAGGCGACGCTCGCCGGGATCGCGGGCAGGAGTGCTTCGGCTTCGACGTTGATCGTGAACTACCACACGATTCACCGCCGCTGGTTGGCACGGCTGATTTACCGGTTGATCGGCGAGCCACAGATCAGCGCCTGGACGCCGGACGAGATGGCAGCGGATCTACGATCGGTCGGCTTTGTCGTGCGCGACGACACTGGAATGCTGGACTGGAACAAGCGGTTCGCGGCGGGCGAGGCGAAGGTCGAGCGGGCTCGGTATATGCGCGTCGCTGTCGCCCAGACCAGACGTTAGTTGGACCGTCGCCTTCCACGACCTGGCTCGGGTGTTACGTAGCCGAGGCTCACAAGGCTATTTTGCGATTCAATGCCGTCTAGTCGCTCGCCAAAAATGTCTCGCCGGCAGTGGCTCGCCGGCGCCGCGAGTATCGCCGCCGCCTCCGCCGCGGCAAATGCGTTCGCGATCGAGCCCGGGCGCGTTGCCGTTACGCGTCATCGCGTTGGAAGCGCCACCGGCTCCGTACCACTTCGAGTGACGCAGCTCAGTGATCTGCATCTGCGGTCCGTCGGAGCGCACGAAGAACGCATCGCCCACGCCGTGACCGAGCTTCAGCCCCATTTGGTCGTTGTGACGGGTGACGCCATTGATCGCGCCGGCAATCTTGGGATGCTCGATCGCTTTCTGGCGCTCATCCCACACGTCCCCAAGCTCGCCATCCTTGGCAACTGGGAGTATTGGGGCCACGTCGATCGCGGCGCGCTGACGCGGGTATATGAGAAGTGGAATTGCCGACTGCTCTGCAACGAGTCGACAGTTGTCGCATTCGCGAGTCGCGACCTCGTCGTGACGGGGCTCGATGACCTGGTCGGTGGCCGACCGGATAGCGCGGCGGCGTTCGCCGGGCTCGGCGCCATGCCGAATCACCTGCTTCTCGCTCACTGTCCGATGCATCGTGACGTCTATCGGGCGGGCTTACCGTCTGGCTCGCAGCCTGTCGGAGTCTCCAAAGCTTCGCCGGCGGCATCCGCTGCCGTTCCTCAAATCATGCTTGCCGGCCATACACACGGTGGGCAGATCGCGCCGTTTGGCTGGGCCCCGATCCGGCCGCGCGGAAGCGGCCGATACGTAAGTGGTTGGTACAACGACGCGCCGACGTCAATGTATGTCTCACGTGGGCTTGGAACGTCCGTCGTGCCCGCGCGCCTCGGCGCCGTGCCCGAGATCGCGCACTTTGAGTGGGCGTTGGCGGCTACCTAACAATCCTGTCGCTCGGCGGCCACACACATCCATGCCTTCCGAATCTCCTGATCTCTCGCTCTTCCTCGACTATCTCGAGAACGTGCACGCGCGGACGCGCCGCATCGTCGCGTGCATCCCAGCCGACGCCCTCGAATGGGTGCCCGCGCCCGGTCGCTGGTCGGCCGGCGATCAGGTGCGGCACCTGGCGGCGATCGAACGCTGGATGTACGCCGAAACGGCGTCGGGACGGCCGAGCCGCTACGCGGGCCACGGACGCGAGTTTGCCGATGGCCTGCCGACGGTGCTGGCGTACTACGATACGCTGCACGACGAAGCCCGCGCTGTGTTTGCGGCACTGACCCCAGCGCAGTGGACGGGGCGCGTCACGACACCCGCGGGTGCCCCCATCACGACGTGGAAGTGGCTGCGGGCCATGGTGGAACATGAGGCTCACCACCGCGGGCAGCTGTACTTCACCCTCGGGCTGCTCGGCGTCCCGACACCGCCGATCTTCGGTCTGAGTGAGCCGGAGCTCCTCGCGCGGTCCGCCCACCATTAGCATCCCGGCTGACGAACCCGCGACGTTAGGCGAGTCCTTTCACGCGCTTGTAGTACGCGATGTACTCCTTCGGCGTCGACATCGCGATCACCTTCGCGACCGAGCTGAGCTCGAGATCATCAAGCTGCTTGAAGTGGAGACAACACTTCCCCATGTCGAGCCGCTTCCCGGCTTTCTTGAATGCGTCGACGAGCAGCTTCTCCGAGAACGGTGTTGTGTAATTGCCGCTCGAGCTTTCGTACGTGCCCATGAGGTAGAGCGAGTTGTAGTTCTTCTGCGCGCCGAGGCCCACGTAACACAGCGGCTGCCCGTTGTGCGTGCTGGAGAACTCTTCGAGCGGGATGCCCCAGTTGATGACGCCCCAATTCATGAACTCGGCGTACCCCTTCGGAATGTGGCTCCGGACGAAGGCACAGGCCTCTTCGATCACCGCCCGCTTTTCCGGAGTGAGCGAGTCCAGGTAGGCGGCCACGGTGGTTGGGCGAGCGGCCTTCGCCTTTGAGCGTGATTTCCCGGCAGCCATTGACCTGTCCCTCGTGTTCGGGGGCTCCGACCAGTTCGTTTCGAATGCTGCATCGTTCGCAGCCTCACGGACACGTCGAACGAGACAGGCTAAAATCGACACGCGCTTCGACAAGGCCGCAAATTGCGCCTTCGTGAACCGTCGGCCTCTACGCTCACTCGGCGCGCAGTGCCGTTGCGGGCTCGACCCGCGCCGCGCGGCCCGCTGGAATCCAGCACGCCAAGGTGCCGACCGTCGCCATTACCAGCGCGACGACGCACATCGTGAGGGGATCGTTTGGCGTGACTCCATACAGCAGCTTGCTGAGGAGGCGTCCAGCCACCAGTGCTCCGGAGATGCCCAATAGCAAACCGCCGCCAAGCAGGATCCAACCTTCGCCGAGCACCATCCGCTTCATCCGCAAAGGGTCGGCGCCAAGACTCATGCGAATGCCGATCTCTCCTGTGCGCAGGCTCACTGAGAATGCGAGAACGCCCGCGATGCCCACGCCGGCGATCGCCAGCGCGAGTCCGCCGAACAACGTCACGAGCAACGTGTTCACCCTCCGCGGCGCCACACGATCTTCACGCACTTGCTCGAGCGTTTGCACTTTCTCGATGATCGCCTGGCGATCGACTGTCCGAATAGCCTGCACGACCGACGACGCTAGCGCCGTCGGTTCGGCGCCGGTGCGGATGATCATCGCCCCCATGTACACCTCCTGCGCGAAGGGCATGAACATCACCGGCGGTGGCGCCGCATCGGGACCGAAATCGCGCGTGTCGCCGACCACACCAACCACCGTGCGCCAGTCGGCGGAGATTGGGAGGAACCGCATTTCGTCGCTGTTCCATGCGACGCGCTGACCGATCGGATCCGTGTCGCCAAACAATCGCTTCGCCAGCGTCTGGTTGATCACAACCACACGAGCGGCTCCGCGTCGGTCGGTTCCCGCGAACTCACGTCCCTTGATGAGCGGAATTCCTGCCGCGCGGAAATACTCCGGGCTCGCCGTGCGAACATCCGCTTTGGGTGGCGCTTCGCCCGGCGACAGTGGTCGAGATTCGACTTTGACCTCATGTCGGAAGTGATCGATCCCAAGTAGCGGAACGGTGTTGCCCAAGCCAACCTCGACCACGCCGGGGAGGCTCGCGACCTTGCGCCGCATCGCCTCGTAGACGTTGAGCTGTTCCGCGGCGCTGCGGCCCGTGCCGTCCATCGGGATTTCCATCGACAGCACGTGTGCGACGTTCACGCCCGTGTCGACGACCTGAAGCTTCATCAGCGTACGAACGAGCAAACCCGCGCCGGCGAGCAGGACGACGGATACCGCCACTTGAACCACAACGAGAGTGCGTTGAAGACGCTGCCGTCCACGACCCGCGGTCGTTCGCCTGCCCGTGCTGACGAGCGACGCCGCCAACGACCCTTCCGCTCCGATATTCGGCAGGAACGACAACACGACCGCGATGACGAGTGTGGTCACGAGCGTGAGGCCGAGCACCGTTCCGTCGAGGCGAATCTCGCCGCCCCGGTTCGTGAGCTGCTGTGCAAACGCGACGAGGAGTCCGAGCCCTGCATGCGCGATCACGAGCGCCACCGCTCCGCCCCCCAGCGCCAGAATCAGATTCTCGGCGAGCAACAACTGGCGAAGACGGCGGGCCCCGGCGCCCATCGCGCGCCGGACGATCAGCTCTCGCTCGCGCCGAATGCCGCGAATGAGCGTGAGATTCGCGACGTTGGCGCACGCGATGAGAAACATGAATGTCGCGGCGCCCATGAGCAGCCAGAAAGTGACTGTCGCGCGCTCGTTCAAGATCTCGCGCAAGGGCGTCACGGTGATTTGAAAGCCCGCGGTCTTTTCGTAGGCCTCGGGATGATCGCGATAGACGTTCCACGAGATACGGCTGATTTCGGCGCGCGCCTGTTCGATCGTCGCGCCCGGTGCGAGACGCGCGAACAATTCCGTATCGCGATGCGTCCGGCCCGTCACCACTGCCGCGCTCGAGAGGTGCGCGTTTGTGACCAAATTGACGAAGATGTCAGTCTGCCCCGGATAGCGCGGCGCGTCCTGCACCACGCCGACGATGACGCTCGGCGATCCATCCAGATCGATCGTCTTGCCCGCGATGTCGCGCTCGCCGCCGAAGTGGCGCAGCCAATAGGCTCGCGTCAGCACAATTGCGCGCGCGGCACTGGGGTCGTCGTCGCGACTGTCGAACAGACGTCCCGCGACCGGCACGAGACCCATGACGTCGAAATAGTTACCCGTGATCACCCCCGCGGTGACCCGCGCCGGTGCACCACCACCACCTCGCAACACGGCTTGGACCTCCGAATACTGCGCAAAGCCGCGCAACTGTGTCGCGCCGGTTCGGTAATCGTTGATCTCGGGCACCGAAAACAGCAGGTTGGTTTGCCCGGCGGCATTCGCGGACTGGCGAAGATACACGAGCCGGTCGCCGTCGCGATTCGGCAGCGGTCGCAGCAACGCGCCTCGAACCACGCTGTAGATCGCGGTGTTGGCGCCAATCCCGAGCGCGAGCGTCGTGATGACGGCGATGGTAAACGCGGGAACCTTGGCGAGACCTCTCAGAGCGAAGCGGAAGTCGTGACGCGAAATCATTTGCAATCTCTCTACAAGGCCGGTTCGATGCCGGACCGCCACGCCGCCGCCGCGAGACACAATGCAATTATGATCGAGAACACGATCGGGATCACGAACAGATATCGCCAACTCAGAATCGTCACGCCCGCGAAGCAAAGGGCGAATGCCCAGACGAGAACGCGCATCGACGCCAGAGTGGCTGCCGGAAGAGCGCCGAGCTGCCAGGCAAGGATCGCCAAGAAGAGATACAAGATGCCGACGGTGAGCCCCGCCCCGACAAAAAAGTCCCAGTACGTCCGATTGAATCCTTGCACATCAAAGTGAATCGAACGCATCGAGCCGCGCAGCGCCTCGATACCCCACGACGGATCGGACTGCCAGAATCCAACGCTGTGCGCGACGGCGAACAACAACAGACAGACGGCGGCAACGCGATAGAGGATCGACGCGTTCATGTCTCGACTCGAGAAGGCAGGAGTTCGGACGGCGGCACGCTCACCAGACGCATATATTCGAAAATGAAGCCGTTGGTGTAAGGCTGCAACGACTGTCCCGATCCATTTCGTCGGAGCTTCAATGGCGTCTGATGTGGAACCTGTTTCGGCCGCCCTCGTGGGCGAATCGGACGCGGAGATCGTCTCGCTCGAAATCCGGCTTCGTTCAGCGCAGCTTCGCGCGGACGTTGCCGAATTGGACGCGCTGATCGACGAGAATCTTCTGTTCGTTGGCCCCGATGGGCGACTCGCGACCAAGGCCGAGGACCTTGCGGCTCACTCGTCGGGCACGGTTCGCTTCCGCGAACACGTACCCGAGACGCTTCATGTGCGTCGCATAGGGTCTGACGTTGCAGTGACGAGCTTGCGCGCGCGACTCGTCGTCGACGTCCGGGGAGCAGTCAGTCGCGGCACATACAATTACACGCGCGTATGGGCGCGCGTCGGCGACCCGTTCTGGCGCGTGGTCGCCGGGCAGGTGAGCGCCGTGCCGGAAGCTCCTATTTGACTCCCTGCGTGCAACGACTCTTAGCTGGAAGCCAGCCGGGGGGCGGCGGCGGCGATCATGCGCGCCAAACCCTTCTCCGCGATTTTTGCCCACTGCCAGCTGACTTTGAGCCGCAACGGGGTGCGCAAGGTGGGCGTCGTGCACACGAGGTTCACGTCGCATCCCGGCGCTCCCGCACTCTCCGGCTTACACTCCCAAACACGACCTTCTTCGTCGGTCACTTGGCGCGATGACATCGTCGTTCTCCTGGTGTCGGGCCGAACGGCTACACAGGAGATGGATTGCGCGACCGGCACGGAGGTAACCGACCCGTCGGCGTCATGTGAGAGGGATTGCTGGCCGCCGGTGAGTTTCGTCACGCCCTAGCTGGTGGCGTCCGACGATGGCAACGACGGCCTCGCTCGACCGCGAACCATCCAGCAGGCCGCGGTGAAGCGAACGTCGGCTCCGTGCACATAGCGTTCGAAAGCGGCGCGAACGGTCTCGACGATCCGCGTTCGAGCCGGTTCTTCCATCTCCTCGAGCATCCGGCCGACGGGACCGAGCCGCGTTAGATAGGGGACCAAGTCCTTCTCCGGCAACGTGCACTCGACATCGAGCGGACGAATATCAATTTCGGACCAGCCGCTCTTCTCCAGCAACGCGTGCAGTCGATTCTGGTCGGCGAATGAGAACTGCCCCGGTTTGTCGGGCTCTCTGGGTGGGAGGTCCGGAAGGAGCGGAGCCGCGGCGCGTTCGGCCGTCGTCATGAACGGGTTCTCCGCGGCACTTCGCCAGGCGACGAATAAGAGTTCTGCATCGTCGGCCGCAGCATGCCGCAAATTCGCAAAAGCCCGCTCAGCGTCGTTGAAGAACATGACGCCGAAGCGTGAAAGAATTGCGTCGAAGCTCTTCGGCTCGAACGGATAGGTTTGTGCGTCGGCGTGGATGAAGGTCACGGAGGCGCCTTCCCGTTCGGCGCGCTCTCGAGCGAGAGCGAGCATCGGCTCGGAGATGTCGACGCCGACGCAGCGCCCTTTTCCGCCGGACTGGCGCGCGATTGCCAGCGTCGTGGTACCCGTGCCACAGCCCACGTCGAGAATTCGACCAGCAGGCCAAGAGCAAGCGGCGTCGACGAGGAGAGTCTCGAAGGGTTTGAGCACCCGGTCTATGAGCTCCTGCATCTCGGCCCAGGCACGTCCCGCGGCGCCGTTCCAAACGGCTGTCTGGTCGTCAGGGGATGGATATGTGTTGGCGATGATCGCTTCCTTGTTTGCGTTTCGAAGGGCCACCGCGTCAACTTGCAACCTCAAGTCGAATTGAGGTCAAGACATGGACATTGGCGAGGTTTCGCGGCGGTCCGGAGTTCCTGTCTCCACGTTGAGGTACTACGAGGAGAAAGGCCTCATCGCCTCGATTGGCCGGCGCGGACTGCGCCGGCAGTTCGATCCCGGCGTGGTCCAGCGTCTCGCGCTGATTGCCCTCGGGCGTAGCGCGAGCTTTTCGCTCGACGAGATCGCGCGCATGTTCGCGCCGGACGGCCAACCGAGGATCGACCGGAAGATGCTCACCGCCAAGGCGGACGACATCGATCGGAACATTCGGAGGTTGCGCGTCATGCGGGACGGGTTGCGGCACGCGGCGGCCTGCCGCGCCCCGAGCCACATGGAGTGTCCCACCTTTCGCCGCGCTTTGAAGGTGGTTACAGCCAGGGGCAGCTCGCGCGCTTAGCGAAGGCCCGGCGCGTTCAACTCGGAACCTTTGCCGTGGACGTCCGGATTTTAGTGGGCGTACAGCAAATTCACCAACCGTGTGTACCAAACTCTATGCCTTTCGTTCGAATCGATGTCCTCGAGGGTCGTTCCGATGAACAGCTCGCCGCGGTTGGCGATGCCATTCAGCGCGCCATGGTCGAATGCTTCGGCGTGCCGGAGCGCGACCAATTTCAAATCATCACCGAGCACCGCCGCGGGCGGCTCATCTATAATCCCGAATATCTCGACGTCGCCCGCACGGACGGAGTGCTGATCGTCCAAATCCTTTTCAGTAGCGGGCGCACGACCGAACAGAAAGCCGCGTTCTTTGCCCGCGCCGCCGAGTTACTTGTCGAAAAGGCCGGCATGCGACGAGAGGACGTCACGATCGCCCTCCATGAGAACACGCGCGCCGATTGGTCGTTTGGAAATGGGATCGCGTCGTATATCACGCTCCCTAAGGAGCAGTGGAGATGATTCGCCGTCGGCCTTAGCCAATCAGCTCTCGCTTCTCGCGGTCGGCCAGCTCGGACTCCGCAGTATCCCCGCGACTGTCGGCTAATTCTCGATGTGCCGCTCGCCGGGCAACCGCGAGAGAACCAGAGGCGCAGATCGCGCTGGCAAGCGCGAACGTGGGAGCGACCATTAGCACGTCTCCCCAGCTGAGCGACGCGGCTTTCGCGAAGAGCGCCGATAGCAGCAGCCCGCCGGTGGCGCCCCACCCCGCAAAGCGCCGAAGCGACATCTGATCAAACCGGTGACGACGCTCAGTCAGCGCGAGGAGCGCGGAGAATATCACTCCGGCAAAAAAGCCGAGTACACCAAAGATGATAGGAAACGGGGCGTCGGCCTGGAACCGAAACACCGCCGCCATCACGAGGCCCGCGGCAGACCAGGCGACTCCCCACGTGAAGCCCATCCCGATTGCACCGCGGATGCGTCGCAGCCACTTCGCCATGCTCGCCTCAGTCTTTGCGCTCCGTCGAACGTCAAGTTCTTTGTATGGCAAAGTACCGGTAAGGTAGGTGGGATTCAAGGCGATCCACCGGGCGGATCTGTCCGCTGGCGTGAGTGATGGCTTTCGGCCAATCGCTTCCGGACACGCCCGCGTGCAATCGTTCATCTGATTCGGTGAGGGTTCCCGGTGCCATGAAAAAAGTTCTCTTTGCCAGCCTCCTGATCGGGATCTTCGCCTGTAACTCTGACCCGAGCAGCGTGTTGATACCCACCCCCGACTGTAACCAGCCGCCCGGCGCCTCAGTGTCGCCGACGACGGCAGCGCTGCGGGTCGGGGGGACGGTGCGCGTCAAGGCGTCGATGACGCCATGCGAGGGCCTGCCCGCGATCCCGGTATTTCGTTGGCAGTCAAGCGACACGCTGACCGCGACCGTCGACCCGATCACCGGCCTCGTGCACGCCCGTCGAGCGGGCACGGCAAGCATTGTCGCCACCCTCGTCGGCTTTCCGGACGTGGGCGGTGTGATGGCACTCGTCGTCGCCCCGTAGCGCCGCGCGGTACCGCCGTCATTTCCCGGCGAGCTCCATGATGCGGAGACGCAGGCGATCGAGCTCCCGCGGCGAGTAGAATCGTCCGTCCGCCACGACCGCGGCAACGGCACGCGTGTTTGCGATGTCGATCAGCGGATTGGCCCTCAGCACAACGAGATCCGCGGTCTTGCCCACGGCGACCGTGCCCCAGTCGGCCGTCTTCCCGAAATAGACGGCCGGATTCAGCGTCGCCGTCTGCAGCGCTTGCAGCGGCGTGAGTCCCGCTCTCACGAATAGTTGAAGCTCGCGATGGAGGCTCGCACCGGGAACGAGGTCGTATCCCGCCGGGGCATCCGTGCCGGCGAGGAAAGGAATCTTCAGGTCGTACATCGTCTTGATGAGACCGAGCCGCCGCGTGGCCCGCTCCGCGGCGGCGCGCGCGGCGGCATCGCTATCGGCAGCTCGCGTGGTGGCGGTACGCCGCCAGCCGTCGACCGACTGCTTGAGCCAGAAGGGCACGCCTGGATCGCTCGTGAAATCCGCGGCCGTGCCGACGCTATTGATCACGGTAGGACACTGCCAGACACGTTGGCGCGCGAGCTCCGCGATGAGCGATGTTGCGGTGTCGCGCACGCTGAGCAGATGCTCGAAGCTGCGTTGATGCGCGGCGATCGCTTCCATGCCCGTAATGGCGTTCGGTACGTGGCCTTCGAACGGAATACCAAGGCGAGCCGCCTCGTCGGCGAGCGCGAAGTACGCCTCCTTCGACAGGAGCGATTGCGTCTTGATCATGTCGACGCCGCGCTCCTTGAGCGTGCGCACGGCGGTGCGCGCCTCGTCGGCCGTCGCGACTTTGATCGCGGCGGCGTACCGACTGGTCGGACCATCGAGCATCGGTCCGGACACCAGCATGCGCGGGCCGATCAGCTGATGCGCCGCGACGCTGTCGCGCGCGGCGAGCGTCGCCTCGAGATTGCTGCCGAGGTCGCGAACGCCCGTGACGCCATTGGCGATGAACAGCGGGAGCATGACCTCGCTCGTGCTGTGAAATTTCGCCGTGTCGTTGGTGAAATAGGCATGAACGTGCATGTCCCACAAACCAGGGATCACGAACATGCCCGTGCCATCGAGCGTGGCGGCAGCCCGGCTCGCGTCGTTCGCATCGTCGATGCGTGTGATGCGATTTCCCTCGATGACGATCGTCTTGTGCGAACGAAGCCGGCCGTTGGTGACGTCGACGACGGTGACGTTGTCGATCGTCGTTGTTTGCGCCGCGATCGGAGGCCCCGACGTGGCCGATACAAGAAGGGCGGCGGCCAATACCAGCGCGCGCATCTGCATCAGTTGCTCCTGGCGTCTTTTGGCAAGAGGGGTTCTGGACTTCGCCCGCTGTGGCGTGGAACCAATGCCCCGGGCGGTGCATTTTTTAGAGATTCGCGGTATAGAAGAACTTGGGCGAGACGCGGCGTTCATCCAAGTGTCGCTCCGGCACCGGTGGCGCACAATGAAAACGATTGGCGACTTAGGAATTGCGATTGCCCGCGAACGCGATCTTGACGGCATTTTGGAGTTGCAAGCCGCCAATCAGATCAGCAATGGCGGGACATTGTCGGCGGCGTTGTCTCGTTCACAACTTCAGTCGATAATGAGCGAGATGCCGCTGCTCGTAGCGCGCCGTGACGACGACGTCGTTGGCTTTCTCATTGCCTCGACCACGGAAGCGATCAGGGATATTCCGATCATCATGGCGATGGTCGAGTCGTATCCAAGTCGTGCTCGCGACGCCTATGTGTACGGGCCAATTTGCATCGACGCGAAGGAGCGCGGGAAAGGGTTGGCTCAACGGCTATTCGACGAGCTCAGGCGCCTGTTACCGGGACGTGAGGGCGTCTTGTTCATCCGACGTGACAACGAGGCATCCATTCGATCCCACCAAAAGATGGGTATGAGAGAAGTATCAAGTTTCTCGTATGGTGGCATGGACCACGTTGTTTTTTCCTACATCGGATGACGTCCGAACGCCGGATGCGGCCGCACTACGTTCCCCGGAAGCTTCGATAACGCGCTAGCCTTCACCAAAACGATCACGGAGCCTGCGCTGCGACTCATAGCCGCAACCGCCATCGCGACAATGGTCGCCGCCGTCACGTCCGCCGGCGCGCAGACAGGCAACCGCGATCCGCGCTTGCCAATCGACGATCTGCCGATCGTCGCACGGATCACCGTCCCCGCGTCCGCCGATTGGATGACCTTCGGCTTCGGCTCTGTGTGGGTCGTCAATTATCGACCGAGCCGAGTCTCGAGAATTGAGGTCGCCACGAATCATGTGACGGCGGACATCCCGATTGGCCGCAACGGTTGCTTGGGCATCATCGCGGCACTCGGCAGAGTTTGGGTGCCGACTTGTGGCGATAGCGTCGTGAATGAGATCGACCCGGCGAAGGATTCCATCGTCCGGCGGATTCCCGCCCCGATCAAGAGCGGGCGCGAGGGGGCCGCCGCCTTCCTGGACGATGCGCTTTGGATTCCCGACAACGCGACGGACTCGAGCTCAAACGCGGTCGTTCGGCTCGATCTACGGAGCGGTGCCGTCACCGATCGCGTCGCGACCGCGGCGCGTACGGACGTTGTCGTCGCCGGCTTTGGCAGCATCTGGGCATCCAGTAGCGTTGAGAATGTCGTCTTGCGGATCGACCCGGCCACGAAACGCGTCGTGGCAAGAATTCCCGTCGGTAGATCCCCCAAATTCATGGCCGCCGGCGAAGGAGCTGTTTGGGTTCAAAACCGGTACGACGGCTCCGTCTCGCGCATTGATCCAGCCGCGAACCGTGAGATCGCTCGCATCAACGCGTGGGCCCCGACGCCGGCTGGCGACATCGCCGCCGCCGGCGGCGCGGTCTGGCTGGGGGTCGACGGAACGCCGGTCATTCGAATAGATCCTCGCACGAACGCGGTGACTCACGCGTTCGTCGGCGGCTACGGAATCGACGCTATTCGCTGGGGCGCCGGCGCGCTGTGGGTCGCCGACCACTCGAAGGGCGAAGTGTGGCGTATCGACGAGCGACGATTCCCTCCGGTGAAGCCCAACCAACGCTGATCCTCACAACACCGCGCGAATCCAGTGCGCAAACCGATGGATGACCGACGAACGGCGCGGCAGCAACTGCTCCAGCTGCGCCGGTCGATCAATCCAGGTCGTGCGCGCCATCATATAGAAAAGGTCCGCCAGACCCGCGGACGCCTGCGGCCCGGATACGATGAGCGTCGCCTCACCGTCCGACATCAGACCGCGATCGTCCATGTTGTGCGAGCCCTCCGCGAAATAGAAGCTCACGCGCTTTCGCTCGGCTTCCGGAATGCTCGCTTCGTAGCTCTTCATCATCCCGTCGGCGGGCCGCGTCGCCGCGCTGTCGACCGCGGGCTGCGAAGCACCCAGCTGTTCCGCGAAATTCGCGGTCTGACGCGACTGCACACGCATCGCATCGGCGAGGATCTGGTCCCATCCGGGTTGACGCAGCAGGGCGGCGATGGCATCGCCGCGCGCGATGACTTGCGTCTTTCGATGCGGTTGTGGCGGATGTTCCTTCTCGTCCTTGGCGATGTCCGTCGCATCGCGCTTGTTGGAGATGTCGTGCTCCCCGCGATCGAGCACGGCGAGCGTCTTGTCATCGAACGGAATCACCTGACGGATCCACGGATAACGCGCGAGTCCGTCGCGCACCTCGCGAATGCGACCGGCGGCATCGTCGGCGGTTGCCTTTGCGGCGAAGAGACCGAGGTGGAGCGCGCCGCCGCTCGCGCGCATCGTCGGCGTCAGGCTGTCGCGCAGTGTGAGCAGGCGTGCGAGCACGTCGTGCGTGCGCGCCATCGCCGGCGCGTCGGGGATCGGCGCGTTCGCCAACGCCGGTGCGATGATCTCGACGCGCGCGCCGCGCGCCGCTGCTCCGGCGAGCATGCCCGCCCACGTCTCGCTCATCCAGAGCTGGTCCGGCACGATGATCACCGCGTCGGGCTGCGCCAGGTTGTACAGCATGGCGCGCGCAACGGATGACTTCTTGTCGCCGAAGCCGACCTGGTTGTGGACCTGAAGGGCCCTGCCGACGAACTCGCCGAGATTCGCCTTGTCTTCTTGAGCCTTTTTGCTGGCGACGGCGCGCAGCGGCGCCGGAATCTCGCTTTCTGAAAAGCCGTTCGCGCGCAGCGCTTGCCGGAGGGCGGCGCGCGCCTCCAACGTGGCAGGTCCTCGGAGACGAAAGCCGCGGTCTTCCCACGTGGCGCTCGAGTACAGTTCTCCGATGCCGATGCCCATCACGAATACGGCGCCGCGATTGGGGGCCGCTTCGTTCACGTCATAGATCACCAGCTTCCGATGATCGCGCATGACGTTGTCCGGCGTGAACGGGATGCCGGGGATGATGTGGTTGCTGCGGAAGGAGAAGTCGGATTGGTTGCCGACGTTCACGTGGACCTTGATGGTGTTGCGCAGCCAACGTTCCCCGTCGCCGGACGCGCGCGCGTCTTGTTGCAACCGGCGAGAGCTCGCCACGGCGGAGCGCAGCTCCTCCTGACGCTCGCGCAAATGGCGCTCACGCGTGCCGTCGTCCCCCTTCAGTTGCATCGACGCATTGAGGGGATCCTCGAGGATCGTCAGCCAGAGACGTCCGTCGGACGTCTCGTAGAAGAACTGATCGTGAAGGATCATGTACATCGGGATGACGCCGGTGCTGTCGTACCGCCGAACCGCCGCGGTGAGCGCGGGCAGATACGCGTCCGCCACCACCGTATAGCCGATATTGTCGATGGCGCGGTTGTACCACTGGCGGCCCATGAACTCATGCGTCCACAGCACGTGGTACTCGCGTGCCGCGAGAATTGAACGCGCGACCTCGAGCGGGAGGTCCGTGCTCCGCATGTACGTCAAGTCGTTGCGATCGGTAAACGGGTGACCGACTACACGGCCGATCAGCGAATCCACCTGGATTTGCTGATCATACAAGTCGAAGGTGAGCGCCAGGTCCATCGGCAGCCAGACGAGTCGTGAATCACGATGACGCTCGACGATCGCGCGCATGGGTCGCGTGACCGCGTCGAGCCAGGCCGAAAACGCTGACGCGGCGCGTGGTTGTTTGGGCGGCGCGATCCCCGAGGAGTCGCGGAGCCATTTGTCGAAGTCCGTCGTGGCCCCACCGGCGAGTCGAGTCACGTCCACGCGCTTCACGCGCCCGAAAACCGAGTCGACCGGGATGATGATGCGGTCGAGCACGGCGATGCGAGCGCGGCGTGCGGCGCGCGTGCACTCGGCGCCGTCGAGCCCAGCACCGAACAACGCCTCGAGCGCGGTGCGCGACCGGTCCATGGCCGCGCGATAACTGCTGGCGCGGGACGCGTGAATCGCGTCGTCGGTGTAGAGATCGGAATACGCGGCGATAGCGTCCGACGCCAATTCGATGTCGTGCACCAACTGCTGCGTGCCGGCGTCGCGCGACGGCGCGGTTGTGGCGGTCGCGGTCGCGCGCTCCTGCGGTGGATCGGGAATGGTGACGTTCGTCGCCCTCGGACGCGTGCGTCCCGAGAGCGGCTGAAAGAGCGGAGCAGCGAAGCCGACACGCACCGTCTGCCCGCGCTCCGGGATCCAGTCGACACGCAGCATGGAGCCGTGGCCGAGGATGCCGCCGCGACGGATCGCGCTCTGCCAGCTGATGATGGTGTTGACGCGTTCGTGTCGAATGTCCCAGTCCGCACCGACGCTGGTCGCCAACATTCGCGACGTCGCCATGGCGCGAAGGCCCGCGTCCTCTACCCCGGCGACACTGCCATACGCTTCGACCGTCCCGCCGATGACGCCGAGGAGAGGGTTGAACGCCGTGATCGGAGGTTTGTTGAGGGCGTGAAAGACTCCGTAGCTGAACGTCCCGCCGTAACGGCCATCCCGAGTGTATGCCGTTCCTTGCGCGGAGAACTGCTGTCGCCAGATCGGAGGCTGCCCGATCGAAAACACCGATCGCGGCGCGCCCGGACGTGAGCTCGCCGCCGCCGAATCGGCGATCTGGCCGCGTAACGCGCTACCATCAAGTAACGCGAGCAGGACGACGAGGTTGCCCGCGTTGAACGCATGAGTCATTTCCGGGCATCAGGGCAAGCTTCATGCAAGCCCAGCGCTAGCACGCCTGCCGGCGGGCCGCTCAGCGGCCTACGTCGCCTTCTTCTCGACCGCGAGAAATAGCTGGGCCAACGCGCCCGGGTCGCCGCGAGTCTGGTCGAGCGCGACCGCACGAAAGAGTGCGCGCTTGAAGAAGAGCCGGAGCGGCCGGTCGACGTTGCCAACTCGGTGAACGCCGAACGTCATTCCGCGGCGATCATACCCCTCGTCCTGCAACTCACAGCGAAGGATCTTTGCGTCGGACAGCTGGCTCACTAACTCGAGCATGTTATACGAGCGTGCGCTCCACGAGCGGCGCTTGGAGAGCGTGAACGTCGCCTTGTGATCGTCGTTGAACCGGCTTGGGTAGACCCCCTGCTCGTACAGATCTTCGTCCGGCACGATGACGATCATTCGTCCGCCGTCGGCGACGAGTCGCCACCAGCGCTGAATCGCATCCATCGGATGGTCCATGTGCTCGAGACAATGGCTGGAGAAGACCATGTCGAAACGCTCGCTGAGGCATTCGTCGATCGCATTGGCGTCGCCATCGCGCAGATCGAAGCCTTTCGCGTTCGGGACGATCTTGTCCCGCCCACATCCGATGTCGAGGACACTGCCCGCAAACCAGGACCGCTCCTCGTCGGTCAGAATCTTCCAGGTTTTTGACGCTTCATTCATCGGGGGGCGCTCGGGTGGGAGATGAAGCGTGCCCGGCAAAGTTGCAATGATTCTCGCTCGATCGGCCGACTTCCTCAAGCACGAAGTAGGGATTCATGGCCGCCCCGCCAGAGAGCATTAAACCGCGACAGACGTAATATTCCTTTTATGTCATTCTTCTCCTCCGTTCTGACCGGAAAGGCGGCCCGCATCGGAATCCTTGCCGGCGCGGCGTATGGGCTTGCCGCGAGACTGGCCGTGTCCTACGACAGGTGGGGAAGCGGGCTTCTGGCGATGACGGTTGGCTTTCTCTTTGTTGTGCCTCTGGTCATCGGATACCTCACCGTCCGACCCGTGGCTCAGCCCGCGTCGCTCCGATTCAGGTTCTTCGCGCCCTGGCTCACTTGCGGGCTGGCCATCTTGGGATCTGTCCTGGTGGGTCTCGAAGGCGCGGTCTGTGTGGTGTTCGCCGCGCCCGCAATGCTCCTCCTGGCATCGCTCGGCGGAGTGTTGGCCGGGGCGCAGCCGGTGAGATCGGGGGCGGACGTTCCGGTCGCCATCCTTCTGCCATGGATGGTGATGGGCGTCGAGACTGGAGTCCCCCGCCCCACGCAACACGTTGTGACAACCACGCAAATCGAGATCGCCGCGCCGGCGTCGGTCGTCTGGCCTCTGGTGGCGAGTGTCGACTCAATCCGTGACCGAGAACGACGCCCGGCGTTCTTCACCGCGATCGGGTTCCCACGCCCGATCGCCGCGACACTCGACCACCCGGGCGTCGGGGGCGTCCGAACAGCCTCGTTCGATCGTGGCGTCGTCTTTCGCGAGGCGGTCGTCGAGTGGGTACCAGAACGCCGACTCCGGTTTACCATCGACGCCCGAGCAGTGCCGAAAACGGCGCTCGATCCCCACGTCACGATAGGTGGACCCTTCTTCGATGTCCTCACTGGGACCTATGAGCTACAGCCGCTCGGAGCGGCACGGACCATTCTCGTGTTACGCAGCGAGCACCGTGTTTCCACGCGATTCAATCTGTACGCGTCGTGGTGGGCCGACCGAGTCATGGCGAGCGTTCAGCGCAACATCCTCGTCGTGTTGAAGCAGCGGGCGGAGCTGGCGGCGCAACGGCACGGCCTCAACTAACGTTGCTCATATCAGAACTCAGCTCAACGTCAATGACCCGCTTACTGTGGGGGGAGGGGGGAAGCGATGGCAAAGATCACCGGAATCGGCGGCGTGTTCTTCAAGAGCAAGGGAGATCCCGCCGCGCTTGCAGCCTGGTACGAAAAACACCTTGGGATGCCGCTCGCCCCATGGGGTGGAGCTGCGCTGAGGTGGCCCGAGGACAAGGCCGAAGACAATGGCGTCACCGCCTGGGCAATCGCGAAATCGGACACCAAGTGGTTCGCGCCGAGCGACGCGCCGTTCATGATCAACTACCGCGTCGACGACCTCACTGGGCTGCTCGCGAATCTCCGCGCAGCCGGAGTGGAGATTCTCAAGGGCCCCGAATCGCACGAGAACGGGAAGTTTGCGTGGATCAGCGATCCAGACGGCAACAAAGTGGAGTTGTGGGAACCGAAGCTGTTCGACGAGAAGAACAAGGCCGGTTGATCAAAGTCTGTCTCACCGACGCTTCTCGACTTCTCGGTCCGCTCGGTTCCCCGGCTGGTGGCCCATGGCGCGGCTGATCGTCTCAAGAGAGGGACTACTTCAGGTCGCGCATGCAAAAACTTCTCATAATGACGGGCATGACGGTTGGCGGCTATGTCGGCTGGGCTATTGGCGCGCCGGCCGGCGTCTTTGCCGCGTTCGTAGTGAGTATGATTGGCAGCGGCGCCGGCGTGTACGCAGCACGACTCCTGCTCAACCGACTGGTCTCCTGAGCGCCCGGATCGAAATCGGCTCGACGGCGGGCACGGTCTTCCTCGCGGCCCGCCGTCAAACCCTGAGGCGCCGTCAGACACCCGCGCCATACGTTGCTCGCCGCCACAACCACTCGACCGGTCCGTAGCGAAAGCGCCCCAGCCACCACGCGCTGAATGGAATCTGGATCGCGGCTACGCCGACCGCGAGCAACACGCCTCGCGTCGGCGTTACTGCGTCGAACAGGCCGAGCGCTAGGCACACCGGAACGACGATCGCCGCCTGCAGCAGATAATTCGTGAACGCCATTCGCCCGACCGCTCGCAGCCAGGCAAGTCGCGTCGGCCAGGATGGCCGCTGGCAGACGAGCGCGAACGCCGCGATGTAGGTCGCGGCGAGACTCCATGCCGAAATCCAGTACGTCTGCTCCAACAAGATGCCGCGGGCAAGCGGCGCGTGTCGCGCGCTCCACCAACCGGCAACGAGTGTTACCGCGGCGCGGCTCACGACCGCGACAGGCAGCGCGACGCCGAGCCAACGTAGCGCGAGCCGACGATCAGCGGCGATTCGTGTGAGAAAACGCGAGCGGTCCGCCAGGAGACCCACGAGCATGATGGCGAGGATGCGCGGCCATGATAGGAGCGGCGAAGTGAGATACCAGTAGCGCAGCCACTCGAGATTGTCGGCGAGATAGTGTCGCCACGACGTATCAGGCATCGCCGTGGGGCGCGTCCCGAGCTTCCAATGCGTCGCTTCCAGTGCGAGCGCCGCGACGTACGGAAGAATCGCCAGCGCGAGTGCCGCCGCAACGATGCGCCGCGTCGGCCAACGCCGCGCGACGATCAACACAAGCCCGAGAATCGCGTATGGTGCGAGAATGTCGCCATTGCGGAGTAGCACCGCGTGCGCCAACCCGGCGATGAGAAGAAACACCATTCGCCGCGCATGGAACACGACGGGACTCTTCCCGCGCGCCTCGATCCGTCGCCATTGCTGCGCCGCGCCGGCGCCGAAGAGAAACGCGAACATCGTCACGAACTTCGCGTCGACGAGAATGCCAAGCGTCGTGTCGACGACGCGCTCCGCGACGGTCCACGTGTTCGCCGGCGGCGTGCCGAGGTTCCACATCGTGTAGGCGACGAGAACGCCGAGAATCGCGACGCCGCGCAGGACGTCGACGAGCGCGAGCCGGTTCGCGGGGTTGAGCGGACCGATGCCGTTGGATTGAACGTCGGGAATCGGTGAAGTGTACGGCGCCGCTGGTGTCGGCTGAGTCGCTTCAGTGGTGCTGTTCATAGGTGCATTCCACAAACGCCGCTGCTCTTGCTCGGCAGCCAAAGTTGCTGGAGGAGATAGTCGCGGCCGCCGAGTTTCACATTTGCTTTCGCGCCGTTCGGCGCCGTGTACGTGGTACCGTACGTCCACGCGCACTTCGACGCGGGTTCGAGGCCGAGCCGATCATAGTACCCGCCAAGGTTGTAGCCGTCGGTGACGATGTCGAACAACTCGGCGGTCATGAGCGACGCCATCGCGTCGAGACCGAGTGTCCCGTTCGGTCCGAGCATTTGTGGCGCGCAAGCGGTTGGCGCGCGCGTCGGATCGATGATGAACGCGTAGGCCACCTGCGCCCCAACGACGTCCACCGCGCGGTGGAAGGCGCAGAAACTCGTCGCATAACCGGGCGTCGAGACGTCGGCGCTGGCGAGGATCACGTAGATCCCATACTGGTCCAACGGTAGCTGGCCGCCGAGGATTGTCTGCGCCATGAGATCGTCGGCGTCCTTCGCGGCGAGCACAGCGCCGTGCGAGTAGGCGACATCGAAGGCCTCGCCGCTGAAAACGACGCCTCCGCTTGGCCGGATGCCGCCTCCATTGGGATAGAGCGTCGACAGTCGCCAATACGGTGAGCCGCCAAGACTTGCCACGAGCTCGGGAAGGATTTGCTGGGCCGCGGGGGATCCGCTCCAGTTGCCGTACCAAATCAAATACACGTTCGACGTTCCGATCTTGATGTATCCGTCGTGGTAATCGGCTCGGTAACGTGTGCGGGCCAGCGCGTTCGCGGTGGCGATTGTTCCGATGCCGGTGCCGTCGGGCACCGAGTCCTTGACGCGTGCGTTCATTGGTATGGGCCTCGGGCGAATCGTACGGAGGCCGGTCGGCGACTCGGCGTCACGACAGGCGGTTAGCGCTAGAAGCGTCACAAAACATGCGGCGCGGGACAGGCGGTGTGACATCGCAACTCCTTGGATGTTCGTGGAACGAAGCCAGCCGATGGTTTGTCCCACGCTTGTTGGCGGAGGGGTCGGCCGGTAGAATCGAGCGGCCAACTTCGTCCGCGGACATCACAGCGCTCTCCGCGCCGCCTCACGTCCCTATCATCCCGGCTTCACAGCGCTCAACTCGGTGCGGCTGAAGACTTTCGGCGGTCTCTCATTCGATCGACAGGACGCCGCGGCCGATGCCGCACTGCGCCCTCGGTCCCTCGCCCTGCTCGCTATTCTCGCCGCCGCCGGAGCCAAAGGGCTGACACGCGACCGGGTCATGGCGGTGCTGTGGCCGGAAACCGACGAGGACCGCGCCCGTCACGCACTCTCGCAAACGCTCTACAGTCTCCGCCGCGATCTCGACGAAGACGTCGTGCTCACAACACCGACGCTGCGACTCGATTCGGACCGGATCACCGCGGACGTGATCGACTTCCGCGCCGCCGTTGCCGCTAAGGAGTGGGCGACGGCGTCGGCCCTGTACGCGGGGCCCTTCCTCGACGGCTTCGTGCTCGCCGATGCTCCCGAGTTCGAGCGCTGGGCCGAGTCGGAGCGCGGAGCGCTCGCGACGCTCGGCATCCGAGCGATCGAGGTCGCAGCGAAAGCGAGCGCCGAGGCGGGACGACTCGAGGAGGCCGCCGAGCATTGGTATCGATTGACACACCTCGATCCGGCCGACCCGCGACTGGCCGCGGCGTACATGCAAGCGCTCGACGCGCTGGGCGACCGCACGGCTGCGCTCGCGCATGGTCGCGCGCACTCGGAGTTGATCCGGCGTGAGTACGAGGCCGAGCCGCACTCGGCGATCGAGCGGCTGATGACGAAGATGCGCGAGCTCCATGTCACGGGCTCGCACAGCACCACGTCGCACACAACGGACGCACCGGCCGCGGCGACGCTGGCCTTGCCCGAGCCGGCGACCGTTTTTGCGCCTCCGGTTGTCTCGGCGCCGCTCGTCGCTCAGCCGATGACGGTTCGCGCCACGTCGAATGTCTCGCGAATCGTGCTCGCTGTCGCAGTCACGGTGGTGGTCGTCGCGGCAACCGCTCTGGGTTGGCGATGGATCGCTGCGCCGCGACGTGCCCCGAACACCGTCCTTGCGGTCGGTCGCATCCGCGACCTCGCCGCCCCGGATTCCCTGGCGTCGGGAGGGGGTGGAGTACTTCGCGAGATGCTGGCGACGAGCCTTGGCCGCGTGGCCGATCTCCAGGTCGTGGCGAACTCGCGAATGCTCGAGCTCACGCCCCGCAACGCGGACACTTCGCGTTCCGCGTTCACCGACGCCGCGCGCCGATCGGGCGCGACGGAGGTCATTGAAGGAGAACTGATTCCAACCGCCGATGGTCAATTTCGCTTGGAGGTGCGCCGCGTCGAGCTCGCCCGCGGCTTGGTGCGCGGGGGCTACCGGATTTCGGGCAGCGATCGCATCGCACTCTTCGATAGCATGACGGCGGTCATCGCGGCCGATCTTCGCGTCGGCGCGCCGAATGGCTCGCTCGTCGACGTCAGCACGAGATCGCCCATCGCATACCGGATATATGAAGAAGGTCTTCGAGCACTCTACCAGCAGGACGCGTACGCCGCGAACCGCCTCTTCCATGCAGCGATTCACGAAGACTCGACCTTCGCGATGGCGACGTACCACGCATGGCGCGCGGCCCGTGCTGTCGGCGATCCGGACGAATGGCGACTCGCCGAGCGCGCGCTCGCGCTCGCGTCGCGCGCGCCGCGGCGTGATCGGCTTCTCGTACTCACACACGTCGGCGGCGAGCTCGCGGATCTCACGGCACGCGCGGCTGCGGAGACGCTCGCGACGAACTACCCGCGCGATCCTGAGGCGCTCGTCCGCGCGGCCGAGATCACGGCCGACTTGTCGCGCGCCGTCGAGCTCCTCGACCGGGCGATCGCGTTGGATTCCGCGGCAAGTCCCAGCGCGTCGGCACTGTGCCGCCTTTGCGACGCGCTGGCCACGTTGACCACTCGCTACCGATGGGCCGACTCCAGCGAAGCGGCGCTCCGCACGATAAGGCGCTGGAATGCGCTTCGGCCGAACGACGCGACGCCATGGATGACCCTCGCTGATTTTCATACCGGCTTCGGTCGCAGCGCCGAGGCCCAAAACGCGTGGCGACGGTTCGAGGCGCTGGGCGGACGTCTCCCAACTTCACAGGTGAACAGCATCGTCGAGAGCCTGCGGTTCGACGATTTGGAAGCGGCGGATCGCGCGTGCGACGCGGGGCTGGCGAGCGCCGACAGCGGGCAATTCGTGCAATACCGTTGGTACTGCGCAATCGCGCTGCGCATGGCTGGCCGTTATCGCGAGGCGCGAGCATTGCTTCGCGAGGGCCGCGTTCCGCGCTCGAACATCGTCAAGCGAGGGATCCCGACTGACGCGTACATGGCCGGGATCGTCGACATGGAGATGGGACTCGGCCGCGACGCAGCCGACGAGTTCCGCGCTATCTATCGGCCTGACGTCGGTGACACCGCGCGTGCGCGGTCGGGCTATCGCGCACGATACGCGACGTGGACGCTCACCCTCTCGGCCACGGCGGCCGTCGCGGCCGGAGACACACTGCGCGCGCGGCATCTCGTCGACAGCATCCAGACGTTCGGCGCGCAGAGTCTCTTCCTGCGTGATCCGCCGTTGCACCACTTCGTGCGGGGATTGCTGCTCTCGCGCGCGGGCCGCCACGCGGCGGCCGTCGACGAGTACCGCGCGTCGCTCGTGTCGCCGACATTTGGCTACACGCGCATCAACTACGAACTCGGCGCGAGCTTGCTGGCGTCGGGCCGCGCGGCCGAGGCGATTCCGATCGTCAACGCGGCGCTGCACGGGGGGCTCGAAGGGTCGAACCTCTACGTCACGCGTACTGAGTTGCACGAGCTGCTCGCGCGCTTGTTCGACGCCGCCGGGCGACACGATAGCGCCGCGGCGCATTATCGCGTCGTCGAGCGGGCGTGGCGCGCGGCGGATCCATTTTTGCGGCCTCGATACGATGCCGCGCGATCGTCGCTCGGCCGCGCCGCGAAGTAGCCGCCGTGCCGAGCTGCGAAGCACAATGACAGTTCTCGTGACCGGTGCCAGTGGCCGCATCGGAAGTCTCGTCATCGACGAGCTTCTGCGCGCCGAAACATCGGTACGCGCGCTCGTGCGGCGACCTGAAGACGCGTCACTCCCGATGGGCGTCGAAGTCGTGGCCGGCGATTTCACCGTGCCTTCCTC
>DATLPC010000074.1:0-3514 GCA_035535975.1 Gemmatimonadaceae bacterium
TCCTCGCGCTGGCCGACAAGCTCAAAGACCCCCTCGTCGTGCAAACGGGCGTCACGACCACGGCCGATGGAAAATGGGCGCTGTTCGTGACCGTCCCGCGCGACGCATCCGTCCCAATCCCCACCGTCGAAGCGCAGGCGAAGGGCTTCCCGGTCGTCTATGAAGCGGAGCCTGACGAGCCGCCCATTGCCAAGCCGGCTTATCCGCGGACGGAAGGCCGTTAACTCGACGAGGGACCCCCGGATTACTCGGATCGCAGCGACGAGAGTGGATCGACGTTCGCCGCCCGTCGCGCCGGAACCCAGCTGGCCGCTGCCGCCGTCACGGCAATCAGCGCCACGATAGCAACGTACGTCACCGGATCCGTCGGTGAGAGGTCGAAGAGCAGCGATCGCAACACGCGCGTACTCATGACCGCGGCGCCGAGCCCAATCAGAGCGCCCGCACCGACTAGCCCCATCCCCTCGCCGATAACCGCGCGTTCGATGCGACGCCCGTCAGCGCCGAGCGCCATGCGTATCCCGATCTCGCGTGTCCGAGCGGTGACGGCAAGCGCCATCACGCCATAAATGCCGATCGCTGCGAGCAGCAGCGCCGTGACCGCGAACAGGGCGAGCAGCGTCGTGCTGAACCGAGTCTTCGCCGTGGCAGCTGCTTCGCGTTCGGTGAGGGTTTGCATGTCGTACACGGGAGCTCGCGGCGCGACGTCGCGCATGGCATTTCGGATCTCCGGTGCCAGCGACCCAGGCTCTCTCGTCGAGCGAACGAAGATCATCATCGCAAGCCGTGGCGCCTGTAAGATCGGGATCAGCGCCGCGGGTGGCGCGGCTGAATCGATGTTGATACGGACGTCCCCGGCAACGCCGATGACCTCGACATCGTCGAGACCACGTATTCCAATGGTGATGTGCTTGCCGATCGGATCCTCATTCGGGAAGAACGATCGGGCGGCCGCCTCGTTGAGGATCGTGACGTTGGGCGTTCCGCCACGATCGGCATCGGTGAATCCGCGGCCCCGCTTCAGCGGCACGTGCATCGTCGAGAACCAGGTGGTCGACACCCACTCGAGGCGAATCCTCGGCATCAAGCCGCCTTCGACTTTCGGTCTGTCGAGTCGCGCAAAGAGTGTCGAGGAGCACCCTCCGGTCAACGGTGCGCAGCTCCCCAAAGCAACGTTGGTGACCCCGGGTATGGCTCCCACCCGATCAGCCAACTCCCGGTAGAACCCGGGCAGCGAGTCGCGTGACTCGCCCAAAATGGACAACCGGAACGAGAGAACTTGCTCGGCGTCGAAGCCAGGCTTCACTCGCAGCAGGTTTCCGAGTGTGCGCATCATCAGCCCGGCGCCAGCGAGTAGCACCACGGCCAAGGCGACCTCGGTGAGTACTAACACGCGCCTCGTGATTGGCGCGCGCGACCCGCGACTAGTGCGTCCACTCTTCAAGGCCTCGGTCAGGTCGGCTCGTGTGGACCCCGCTGGCGCGAGACCAAACAAAATTCCCACTGCGACCGAAACGCCAACGGCAAACGCGAGGGCACGCCAGTCGAGTGCGAGGTTTGAAAATGCCATCGCGCCAAATCCGGTTTCGCGGCCGACCCTCAACGTTGTCGCCGGGTCGATCGTGGAAAGCGCACGCACGCCAAGCCAGGCCACTGCGACGCTCGCCACGGCGCCGATCGCTGCAAGGAGCAAGCTCTCGGTGACGAGGAGACGCACGAGCCGCGCGCGCCCGGCGCCGAGCGCGAGACGGACGGCGATCTCACGCCCGCGCGCGCCGGCCCGACCGAGCAGCAGACTCGCAACGTTCACGCACGCGATCAACAGCACGAAGCCGACGGAGCCGAACAGAATAAGAAGTGAGCGCTTTACCGACGGATCGAGGCGAGCGTCGTTGAGCGGCGCGGCGAGAGCGCCCCACGGGGCAGGTTGGAAGGTGCTCGGGTACGCGGCGCTGATACGCGGCCCGAGCGCGGTCGTCGCCGCTTTCGCTTGGGCCACGGTGACACCCGGCGCGCGGCGCGCCACAAGCCAATAGTTGTGCAGTTGCGGATCGGCGAGATCCTCGGCCGTCATCGCCGTCAACAACGTGAACAGCTGCACCCGTCCGGTGAGGCCGGCGAACCCGGCCGGCGCCACGCCGATGATCGTCCACGTGTCGGTACCGATCTGCACCGTCCGGCCGACAACGGACGGGTCGGCGTTGTACCGGTGCCTCCACAGATCGTGCGACAGCAAGACCTGATGCGCCGCGCCGGGCACCGCATCGAGACCACGGTCGAAATCGTGGCCGACCACAGGTCTTAGCCCGAGCACGCGTAGATACGTGGCGCCAACGCGTTCCACGTTGACACGCTCGGCGTCACCGTCGGTGAGCGTCGCCTGTACGTCCTCGTAGAGGGCAAGCTCGCTGAACGCGCGTTGCGCGTCGCGGAAGAACCTGAATTTCGGATACGACCACTGCTGGTTGAAATTTGTCGGGCGATTGCCGCGGCCCGGCATCACGATCGACAGCTTCATCAGCTCGTCGGGACGCGTGTACGGCAATGGCCTGAGGAGCAGCGCGCTCACCGCGCTGAAGATGGCAGTCGTCGCTCCAATGCCAATCGCCAAGGTGACGACGGCGACGGCGGTAAACACCGGACGACGTGCCAGGCCGCGCGCGGCGTAATGAACGTCCTGCGCGACCGACTCGATCCAGTCAACGACGCTCATCTTCCGACCTCTCTGATTTGCGGTTGTGCGAAGGTGGTCGCGGACCTCGTCGAGCGTCGAACCGAGCCGCCGCAGCGCTTCGCGCCGCGCATCCTCGGCGGACATGCCGTGCTTGATCAAGTGATCGACGCGGCTCGCGATCAGCGCCTCGAGCTCGTCGTCGAACTCGGCGCGGATGCCCTCGGAGCTGTTTGGGGCGAGCCGGAACAGCCTACGCACGCCGGGGCGGAGCTGGAAGCGCATGCTACGCTCCCCCCGCTTTGGCCGAAAGAATGGTGAGGAGGGCGTCGAAGTGGTCGCTGAGGCGGCGCGACTCCTCGCGCAGGTGGACGCGTCCTGGCGTGGTTAGTCTGTAATAGCGGGCCCGGCGTCCGTTTTCTGTCACGCCCCATTCGGCGGCGAGCAGCTTCCGGTCCTCCAGGCGGTGCAGCGCCTGCAGCAGCGCCGCGTCGTCCACGACGACGCGCCCGTCCGACTGCTCCTCGAGCCACGACGCGATCTCGAAGGCGTGCATGGGCGTCGCGGATACCGTCTTGAGCACCAGCACGTCGAGCGTGCCCTTGAGCAATGCCATGAAGCCGCTCTCCCCCTAGTGTCTACCCTTAGACACGAGGATGAGACAAAGCGTTCGCCTCCGCTGGCTCGGCGCCGAGCCGCCGAGCCGCCGAGCCGCCGAACCGCCGAGTCGCCGAGGCGCCGAGTCGCCGAGTCGCCGAGTCGCCGAGTCGCCGAGTCGCCGAGTCGCCGAGTCGCCGAGCTACGGCTCCGCGAGGAACTTCTCCACCGCCGGCCACACGATCT
>DATLPC010000075.1:0-6836 GCA_035535975.1 Gemmatimonadaceae bacterium
TGAATGACCTGAGCGCCGATTTCATCTGGCAGTCGCGCGGACGGTTGATGGAGGGCGGCTACGTCGTCGAGGTGCGCATTCCGTTCGGCAGCCTGCGTTACCCGTTGCTCGCCGAGCAGCGTTGGGGACTGCAGATCGATCGGCTCGTCCAGCACAACGGCTACGAGGAGACCTGGACGCCGGCTCTCAAAGCGTCGGCGTCATTCATTGGACAGGCCGGGTACATCACCGGGCTGACGGGTTTACACCACGGCCAGCTGGTCGAGTTGAATCCCGAGGTCACCAACACGGTCACGGGCTCGCCCTGTTGCGCGCAGCCGCAAGGCGGCTGGCGCTACGACGCGAACCCGCAGGTCGGCGGCAATCTCCGCTGGACGCTCGGCAGCAACTACGTGCTCAACGGCACGGTGAAGCCGGACTTCTCGCAGGTGGAAGCCGACGCGACGCAGATCGCTGCCGACGAACGGTTCGCGCTCTTCTATGCGGAGAAGCGGCCATTCTTCGTCGAAGGGCAAGATCAGTTCAACGTGCCGAACACGCTCGTCTACACGCGCACGATCGTGCGCCCCGACGCCGCGGTGAAATTCACCGGGAAACTGGGGCGCGCCGACGTCGCGGTCCTCTCGGCGCTCGACGAGGCGCCGTCGGCGGCGGCGACGAACGACCGCCCGCTCGTCGACATCGTGCGCCTGCGGCAGAACTTCGGCGAACAGTCGCTCGCTGGCCTCGTGTACAGCGACCGGGTCGGTGGAGGACGCGAGAATCGCGTGTTCGGCGGCGACACGCACATTGTTTTCGGAAAGATCTACTTCGCGCAGTTCCAGGCCGTTCAGAGCATGACGCGCGTCAACGGGACGACGCGATCAGGTCCGCTTTGGGAAGGCGTTGTCGACGCGACCGGGCGACGATACGGCTTTCACTACAACATCATCGGCATCGACCCCGACTTTCAGTCGGACAACGGGTTCATCCCGCGCGTCGGCTACGTGTCGCCGAGTGCGGCGAATCGCATGTCGCTGTATGGAAAGCCCGGCGCGTTGCTCGAGCGATTCAACGTCTATTTCCAGGCGTCGGGTGTCTGGCGCTACGACGATTTCTTCGCCGCCAAGAGCCTGCTCGAGGATCGCTTCGGCGCCATGGGCGGTGTGACGTTGCGCGGCGGCTGGAACATCAACTTCTCGCCGAAGATCGCGAGCTACGCGTTCGACCCGACGGGGTATAGTGGCCTCTACCTCCGTCCGTCGATCCCGTTCCAGCCGTCGGACCGCATCGAAACGCTCGGCACCGGGTTCAGCGTGTCGACGCCGCAATTCCACCGCTGGGCGGCGTCCGCGGGGACGACGCTCGGCAACGACGTCGACTTTCTGGAGACGTCGCGCGTCGAGCGCCGGGATTTCAATGCATCACTCGATCTGCGGCCGAGCGACCGTCTGCGCGCCAGCCTGACCTATGTGAGCAGCGCGTTCAATAGAAGGAGCGACGGTGAGCGTTCGGCCTTCACGCGCATTCCGCGAGTGAAGATCGAGTACCAGGTCGCGCGGCCGATCTTCGTGCGCGTCGTGTCGCAGTACACCGCGACCCAGCGCGCGGCGTTGCGTGACCCGCGGACGAACGAACCACTATTTGTGACGAGCAACGGAGCCTTCGTCCCCTCGACGGCCTCGTCGTCCAACTCGCTGCGCACCGACTGGCTGTTCTCGTATCGCCCGAATCCGGGGACAGTGTTCTTCCTCGGCTATGGTGGTTCGATGAGCGAGACGGATCCTCTGGCTTTTCAGCGGCTACGTCGCACGGGCGATTCGTTCTTTGTGAAGGCAAGCTACGTGTTTCGGATGCCGGTTTTTTGATGGTGGTGGCTTGGACGCTTGGTACTTTGGGACGAGTTAGCGCAGGAGAGGCTCGCGGGCTAACGCTGACACGCGCGGGCCAACGCGGGCACCGGACTAGCTCCATCCCGCGACGAGCGGCATGGATTGAGGAACAGCCTCGGGACACCCCGCGCACCGAAGTTTCCCGATGCTGTTCCCAAAAAAATCAGTCCTTCTTCGGCGAAGGTTCAAGGAAGGCGCACGGTGGCGTCCCGACACCGCGTTAGCCCGCGCGTGTCAGCGTTAGCCCGTGATTTCCCAGCGCCAGACCATCACCCAGAACCAAGCCAATCAACTCGAAAAGATCCGCACCCTGATCTGCTCCGGCTCCGCCACCGCATCGTCGATCGACAAACGAATGCGGCTCAAGCGGCGTGGTGGAGATAGTCGTTCGAGTTTCGTGTAGCCGATCGTCGTGCCGGTCGCGATCGGTTTGAGCTCATCGAGGCCGAACGCGCCCGAGATCGTATAGCGCGCCACACGCTGGCCGCGCGTGATGTTCTCCTCGAGGCGAATGACGCTCACGACCGTCGACGCGCCGATGTTCATGTCGAGCGTCGCGGCTTTCGTGCCGTGTACGCGCCATTCGACACTGCGGACCGCTCCCAGCTCCGCGCTGAAGACGTCATCGAGCGCGCGGCGCATTCCGATCAGCCGCTCGACGTCGGTTCGGTGTAACAAGCCGTCGCGCGTTGGAGGGACGTTGAGCAGCAGCTTGCCGTTGCGGCCGACCGACGAGAAATACAGTCCGACCAGATCGTCGGTCGAACGGACGCGGGCGTCTTCGGCCGGATGATAGAACCAGCCGGGACGAATCGAGACGTCCACCTCGGCGGGGCGCCACACCGATCCGTGCGGGTCGCCGTGCTGCAGCGAGTCGATGATCTTCGGCCCGTCGGCGCCGGGGTAGGTGACGATCGTCGGATCGACCGTGGACCAATTCGGATCGCCGGCGAGGCCTCGCTCGTTGCCGCACCATCGCACGTCCGGACCGGCGTCGGAGAACATCACGGCGTCGGGCTGTAAGCGTCGCACGAGGGACCACACGCGCGGCCAGTCGTACCGCTGGCGTTTGCCGTTGGGCCCTTCGCCATTCGCGCCGTCGAACCAGACCTCGGAGATCTTTCCGTATCGCGTGAGCAGCTCCGTGAGCTGTTCACGATAGAGATCGTTGTATCGGTCGGAGTCGCCGTAGGTCGGATTGTTCCGGTCCCACGGCGAGAGATAGAGACCGACGTTCAGCGACTCGGCGCGGCATGCGTCGACCAGCTCGCGAACGACGTCGCCCCCTCCGCTCCGCCATGGACTCGACGCGACCGAATGCTGCGTCGTCTTCGTGGGCCAGAGGCAGAAGCCGTCGTGATGTTTCGCCGTGAGAATGACCGTGCGAAAGTCCGCGGCCTTTGCGGCGCGCGTCCATTGCCGCGCGTCGAGCGCGCCGGGATTGAAAATGCTCGGCGACTCCTTGCCGTCGCCCCATTCGCGATCGGTGAAGGTGTTGACGCCGAAATGGAGGAACAGCGCCAGCTCGTCGCGCTGCCACTGAAGTTGCGGCATCGACGGCCGCGGCAGCGAGACGGCAAGCGGCGAGGCCGGCGGCCGCCGCACAACGCAGCCGGCGAGAGCGGCGGCGGACAGTGAGATGAACGATCGCCGCGAGAAATCGTGCGGCCGGTTCATCGTATCACCGCCACGGCGTAGGCCCGCTCGGCGATCGGACAGTTCGCGATCACGCTGCGTGTCGAGAGATCGACCATCACGACGGTCGACTCCGTCGCGTCAAGTTTGCGGAGGACGACGAAGGCATAATCCCGCATGGGTGCGAGCGCGAGCGTTGTCGCGGCGCCACGCGGATCCCGAATCGTCTTCGATCGGCCGTCGGCGCTGCGAATCCGAATCGCGCCACGATCGATCCAGACCGAATCGGCAGGGCCGAACCGAGCGCCGGTCGATGGCGCGAGCCGGATCGCGGTGTCGGCGACCGCTTCGCGATCGATCCACGCGCCGCAGCCGCTCCCCTCGGCAGGAATGCACGGCCGAAACTCGATCACGCTCCGTTGGCCAGTTTCGCTGGCGACCATGACGCGATATCGCTGCGCGTCGGCGCGAGCTCCGGCGAACGTCGTCGCGAGCGCGACGCCGAGAGCAATGCCCAACCGCCTCACATGTACTTCCAATTCCTCGCCTTCCCTTCCGCCATCCATTCGACGGCCTGCTTGATGCGACGGGCGCGCGTGTCCTCACCCTTCGCGTCCGTGATCCACTCGATGTAATCGCGCTTGTGGCTCGGGCTGAACTTCTCGTACGTCGCGAGCGCCTTCTTGTTCTTCTTGATCGCCGCGAGGAAATAGTCGGGTTCGGCGAGCGGCTTCTTCGGCTTCGCCACTCGAGGTGCCTTTACGCCCGTGTCGTTCAGCTCCTTCGCCTTCTTGAACCAGGCGATCAGCTTTTTCTTCGGCGGTAGGTCGTCGAGCGACGCGACTTTCCTGTACATCGCCATGCTCTGTTCGCCTGCCGGCGTCTTCTCGCCGGTCACCAGCTCGCCTTTCCAGAAGCCGAAGACACAGTGCTCCTTGAACGAGGCCATTCCGGCGAGGAGCCCTTTGTAGACGAACGCCGGATTCCGCCACTTCAAGTCTTCCTCACACTCGGGACAGCCCTCGTGGGCGGCCTCGCGAATGTAGGTGAGGATCGGCTTGGCGAACTCCGGCGCCTCGGCGATGTAGGCGTCGACCCGCTTGTCTCTCTTGCCCATGACAATTACCAGATGTGAGGTACCAGCGCCGCCTGGCGCACCATCGGATCGCCGGGTTTGCACCCGAACGCCGCCGCGAACGCGGGGATGTTCGACAGCGGCCCGTTGGCGCGCCATCGTTCGGGCGCGTGCGGATCGATCGTCACACGCGTGCGCAGCGCTTCCGGTCGTACGTGCCCGCGCCAACTCTGCGCATATGCGATGAAGAACCGCTGTTCCGGCGTGAAGCCTTCGATAGCGGCTTTCGGACGCCCGTTGCGCTGGAGCGCCCGCTGGAGCGCGTCATACGCGGTGAGCAGCCCGCCGAAGTCGGCGATGTTCTCGCCGAGCGTCAATTTCCCATTCACGTGGAAGGTGTCCACCTGGATGTACTTGTTGAACTGGTCGACGACCTTTTGCGCTTCGCGCGTGAACTTGAGTGAGTCGCTCGGCGCCCACCAGTCTTTCAGATTTCCCGCGGCGTCGAAATGGCGACCTTCGTCGTCGAAACCGTGGGTGAGCTCGTGCCCCGCCCAGCTGCCGCCGAGAGAACCGTAGTTGGCCGCGTCGTCCGCGGAGGCGTCAAAGGTCTGCGGAACGAGCGCGCCGGCGGGAAACACCATCTCGTTTTTTTGAGGATTGTAATAGGCGTTCACCGTCGGCACGGTGATGCCCCACTCGAGCGTGTCGACGGGCAATCCCGGGCGATTCACCGTGCGGCGCCACTCGAACGCCGCCGCGCGCTGCACGTTCAGCGCGAACGGGCCTTCCGCGACCGTGAGGGACGAGTAGTCCCGCCACGTGTTCGGATACCCGATCTTCTCGCGCATCTTCGCCAGCTTGTCGAGCGCCTGCTTCTTCGTCGGCGCCGACATCCAGTCGAGTTTCTCGACGCGCTCGCCGAATGCGGTCCGGATGTCGTCGATCACCGCCTTGGCGCGCGCGCGAGCCTGCGGGGAAAAATTCTTCGCGATATACGCTTCGCCGAGTGCTTCGCCAATCGTCGCATCGGTTTCGCGGAGGCACCGCTTCCACCGAGGCAGCAACGCCTTCGCGCCGCTGAACTTCGACGAGAACCGGAAATCTTCCTGAACGAAGGGTGTGCTGAGCCACGCGGCGCTCGCGTCGATGGCGTGGTAGCGGAGATACGCCTTCCAATCGTCGAGCGGCACGCTCGTGACCAGGGCGTTGAACCGCTTGTAGAAATTCGGTTCGGTGACGTTGACCTTTTTGAGCGGAGCCGCCAACCCGACTTCGCGGAAGTACACGGTCCAGTCGAGATTCGGCGTC
Source organism: Gemmatimonadaceae bacterium (assembly GCA_035535975.1). Classification (GTDB taxonomy): domain Bacteria; phylum Gemmatimonadota; class Gemmatimonadetes; order Gemmatimonadales; family Gemmatimonadaceae; genus JAQBQB01. The sequence continues at coordinate 5,893 of DATLPC010000075.1, forward strand.
GTCTGTCCGAACTTCTCGAGCGTCATCGGGTGATCGATAGCCGAGGGGTCGCGTCGCGCGACGCGGGTCAGGGACGCCTTGGCAAGCTCCGTTTCCAGTGCAAGGATCTTTCGTGCTTCGTTCCGCGCGCGCGCCGCATCCTCGCCGGCGAGCGTGAGCACCTTCACGATGTGATCGACGTAAAACGTCCGCAGCGAATCGGACGACGGATCGGCGAGGGTGTAGTAGTCGCGATCGGGAAGGCCAAGTCCGCCCACGTCGAAACCACCGAGGTAGTGACCAGCGTCATGCGGATCGACGTCGGGGCCGTACCCGAAGCCGGCGACTGCGCCGCTCATTTGCATTCTCGCCATCTGCCGGAGGAGCGCCGTGCGTGAGCTCACCGAATCGATCGCCGCGAGCTGCGGCTTGATCGGCGAGATCCCTTCCCGTTCGGCACTCGTCGAATCCATACACGACGCGTAGTACGTGCCGAGCTTGCGTGGCGTGCCCTGCGCCGGCAGCGACGCGCGTCGCTGCATCACGTCGTCGAGCACCGATCGCACGACGAGCTCGTTGCGATCGCTCATATCCCTGGCCACGCCGGTGCTCGAGTAGTCCGCCGGGATGGTGTCCTTCTTTACCCATGCGCCGTTCGTGAACGAGAAGAAATCGACGCACGCCTTCACCGACCGGTCCATGTAGCTCGTGTCGATGACCTTGAGCGGCGCGAGCGGTTTCGTCGCGCGATTCGCCTGCGCCTCTGCGGTCTCGAGGTTGACCGCCGCAAGCGCGGATACGGCAAGGAAAAACCCGGTGCGGATCATCATGCGAATGGGGTCGGGGGTAGGCTCGTCCAACGTATCGACGTCCCCAGAAGGGGTCAACGCGGTTTTCGCGGGCCGGGCGTGTCGCGCCGAACCCGGCGCTTTACCTTCCCACTCGGACCGTGTTAACTGCGAATG
>DATLPC010000076.1:0-15688 GCA_035535975.1 Gemmatimonadaceae bacterium
TGACCGTGCGCGTCGTGCCGTACGCGCCGGTGGCGACGAGCGGTTGGGTCAGGGTAATCGGCACGTTCGGCTGACGCATCATCGCCCGCCCGGGCGTATCCGAGAATCCATAGGACCGCGAACGCGTCGACGACAAGAAAGATGTGAGCGGCGACGAGGTGAAGCGCGGAGAAGGAATTCCAGTGCGGATCGATGACGGCGGTCGCCAATACTGTGTACAAGAGGGCGAGTAGACCGTTTTTTCTGTGGTTTGAGGAGGCGCGCGCTCGGGCCGGAGCAAACGGCTTGCGACGCCATACGGCTAGCGCGTAATAAAGGATAGAGAATTCAGTCGCGACGACGCCGGCATTCCGAAGTAGCGGATGTAGCGTACAAGATCGCGTCCGGAGGGGAGGACGAGAGCGGCCGCGGCGATGCTCGCCAGGAATATCGGCACCGGTCGAAAGATATCCCGCGGTCCGTACAGTTCCTAAACACCACGCGTCAACTATAGACGTTGCTCGGCGACGGACACCGCTGCCAGTTTCCGATGATGGCCGGCAACAGACTGGGGCCCGCTCACTCAGCCCAGGCACACCAATGACCAGCAGGCGAGAGTTTCTCAAGAACACCGGCGTCGCCGCGGCGATCGCGGCCGCGAACTCGGCGCTATCTCCTGTTTTTTCTCGCGCGCTCGCGGCGCAACCGGTCTATCCGCGCGGCGTGGGGACGTTCGAGGAGCTGCCGATCAAGGAATTATTGGCGGACGCGCTCAGCGCGGCGAAGGGCGCCGGCGCTTCGTGGGCCGATGCCCGCATCGGGCGATATCGGCAGAACTTCGTGGGCACGCGCGAGAAACAAATCGTGCAAGTGGGGGACACCGATTCGATCGGTATCGGTGTGCGCGCGTTGGTGAACGGCGCGTGGGGATTCGCGGCGTCGCAAACGTTGACGCGCGACGGCGTCGCCGCGGCGGCGCGTGAAGCGGCGGCGATCGCAAAAGCGAATCGAATCCCCGGGGCGGCGCCTGTCGTGCTCGCGCCGGCGCCCGCGTTCTCAAACGCGACATGGAAAAGCTCCTACACGGTGGATCCCTTCACGATCCCGGTGGAGCAAAAGGCGCAGCTGCTGATCGACGCGAATACGGAAGCGATGAAGGTTCCGAACGTCAAATTCGTGAACAGCTTCCTTTTCTTCATTCGCGAAGACCGCAACTACGCCAACACCGACGGCTCCGTCATCACCCAGACGGTTATTCGCAGCTGGGTGCCGTTCACGGCGACCGCGGTATCGCCCGACTTCAGCGATTTCCAATCGCGGAGCAACACCGTGCAGCCCGCGGGACGCGGCTGGGAGTTCATTCTTGCGGCGGATCTCGTCGGCAACGCGCGGAAGTGGGGCGAGGAGGCGGCGGAGAAGCTCAAAGCCAAACCGGTGGAAGTGGGCCGGTACGATCTCGTGCTCCATCCGTCGCACCTCTGGCTCACGATTCACGAGTCGATAGGGCATCCTACCGAGTTGGATCGAGCGATGGGGTACGAGGCCAACTACGCGGGCACGAGCTTCGTGTCGCCGCCGGAGAAAGTGCTCGGCACGCTCAAGTACGGTCCCGAGATCATGAACATTCAGGGCGATCGAACGCAGGAAGGCGGCTGCGGAACGATCGGGTGGGACGACGACGGCGTGCAGGCGGAGTCGTTCCTCATCATCAAGAACGGGATTTTCAGCGACTATCAGACGAGCCGCGAGCAAGCGCCGTGGCTGGAGTGGTATTACAAGAAGAACGGAATGCCGGTCAAGTCGCACGGGTGCTGCAACGCCGACAACTGGAGCAGCGTGCAGTTCCAGCGCATGCCCAACGTGTCGCTCTTGCCCGGCGAGAAAGACACCAGCTGGGATGACGTCATCGCGGCGACGGACCGCGGCATCGCGATCATCGGCGATGGCTCGTTCTCGATCGATCAGCAGCGCTACAACGCGCAATTCGGCGGCCAGGTGTTCTACGAGATCAAGGGCGGAAAGCTCAACGGGATGTTGAAGGACGTCGCGTACCAGATGAAAACGCCGGACTTCTGGAACTCGATGGACATGATCGGCGGGAAATCGAGCTACATGATGGGCGCGAGCTTCTTCGACGGAAAAGGCCAGCCCGGGCAGATCGGATCGGTGAGCCACGGTTGCGTGCCGGCGCGCTTCCGCAACGCGAATGTGATCAACACCGGGAGGAAGGCCTGATGCGCTCTCGGAATGTTCCCGCCGACCCGCGTGTGCTGACCCGCGAACAGGCACAGGCGCTCGTCGAGCGCGTGTTAAAGATGTCGAAAGCCGACGCCGTGCAGGTGAACGTCGGCGGCGGTTACACGGCCAACATCCGCTTCGCCGACAACCGCATCTCGACGGCCGGTGGAGTTTCGACGGCGAACGTCGCGATCCAAAGCTCGTTCGGCCCCAAGCACGCGGTGACCCAGACGAACGATCTCTCCGACGAAGGCCTCGAGCGCGCCGTGCGACAATCCGAGTCGCTGGCGCATCTCGCGCCCGACGATCCTGAAGCGATGCCGCCATTGGGCCCGCAGCAGTATGACAGCGTGAACAGCTACTTCGACGCAACGGCGAAGCTGGGGCCGGAAGGCCGTGCCGAGGCGGCGCAGATGGCGATCGTGCCGTGCAAAACGGCGGGCGATCTCAAGGCCGCGGGCTTCCTCCAAACCGGAATCGGCGCCGGAGCTGTGGGCAACAACAAAGGACTGTTCGGCTATCAGGCCAGCACGTCGGCGAACTACACGCTCACCGTTCGCACCACCGACGGCACCGGATCCGGCTGGGCAGGGGCGGATCATCCGGACTGGGCGCAGCTCGACGTGAAGGACGTCGCACAGCGTGCCATCCAGAAGGCGCGACTGTCGCGCAATCCGGTCGCGATCGAACCCGGTCGCTACACCGTGATTCTCGAGCCGCAGGCGGTCGGCGATCTCGTGCAGCTGCTCGCCTTCTCCCTCGACGCACGCTCGGCCGACGAAGGCCGCAGTCCATTCTCGAAGCAGGGCGGAGGGACGAAGCTCGGTGAGAAAATCGTCGACGAGCGCGTCACGCTCTTCTCGGATCCGACCGACCCGCAACTCTTGAGCAACGCCTTCGACGGCCAGGGTATGGCCGCGCATCGTCAGGTGTGGATCGACAAGGGCGTGCTCAAGAAGCTCACCTACTCGCGCTTCTGGGCGCAGAAGCAGAACAAGGAACCGGATGCGGGAACGAACGCGGTGAAATTCCAGGGAAGCACGCCGACCACGGAAGATCTGATTCGCTCGACGCCGCGCGGCGTGCTCGTCACGCGGCTCTGGTACCTGCGCCAAGTCGATCCGCGAACGGTGCTCTACACCGGACTCACGCGCGACGGAACGTTTCTGATCGAGGACGGCAAGATCACGAAGGCGGTGAAGAACATGCGATTCAACGAATCGCCGCTCTTCATGCTCAACAACCTCGACGGAATCGGACGCGCGGTCCGCGTGGCGGGGACGGAGGCGGGCGGCGACGTGGTGATGCCCGCGATCAAGGTCCGCGACTTCAACTTCACGAGCTTGTCGGACGCGGTTTAGGAGCCGGCGACTCGGCGACTCGGCGACTCGGCGACTCGGCTACTTGGCGACTTGGCTACTGGGTTCGACGAGCTCGAGGTACGCGCCAACCCGGCGCGCCAAATCCGACGGGCTGACGGGCTTTCGGATAAAGCCGTCGAACGACGCGCGCTCTCCGAGGTCCGCCGACGAGTCCACGCGCGCCGAGAAGGCGACGAGCGGAATGCCGCGGGTGAGTGGATCGGATTTGAGCACGCGGCTCGCCTGCCATCCGTCGAGTCCTGGCAGTCCGATGTCCATGAGAACGAGGTTTGGGTGCACCGTGCGGGCGAGCCGGACGGCGTCATGGCCTGTGGAAGCCTCCTCCACATGGTACCCAAAGTGTCGAAGGACCAGCCCGTAAACGCGGCGGGCATCGTCGTTGTCCTCGGCGAGCACGACCACCGGTTTGCGCACACCGCTCGTCTGCGGCACTCCGTGCGTGTCACTGCTTCCGACGAATTCCGCTGACGACCCTTGTGGATTCACCCCCGCCCCCCGCGCACCGGCTACTTGCGCGGAGAAGTGCAGAAAGCAGACCGAAAAAAATAAGTGCAGGTGGACTTTAGGCGAACAATGTGAACTCCAGGCGGCCCGAAGTTCATAGATTTGGGGTGACCCGCAAGCCGGGGGCGCGGTTACGCCAAGTGACAGCCCCTCGAGGCGCATCCTGTCGAGTCTTCTTCTGCCACACCCTGCTCAGACTGCCGGTCTCGACGCCAAGGCGATCAGCCGCGCGAAGCTCGGCGATATCGGTGCCTTCACCGAGATCGTCCAGGCGTATTACGCGCGCTGCTTACGCTTCGCGCGCGCGATGCTGGTCGAGCCGGACGACGCGGAGGACATGGTTCAGGAGGCGTTCGTTCGGTTGTATCGAGCGCTGCCGCGATATGAAGAACGGCAGCGTTTCGAATCCTGGCTTTTTCAAATTCTTGGCAATTGCTGTCGCACAGCGAACTCGGTCGCGCAGCGTAACGCCGCGCGCCTCGTGAGCGACGACGCGCTGCTCGAGCGCATCCCGGCGGAAAGCCGGTCCGACGACGACGCGCTCAGCGCGTGGGGCGACAGCGTGCGAGAGGCGCTCGCCGACGTGCCGGAACACAATCGAGAGATTTTCTTGCTGCATTACATCGAGGGTTTTTCGTACGACGAAATCGAGCGCATGACGGGGGTCCGCCAGTCCGCGCTCAAGATGCGGGTCAAACGAGCGAGCGATTTTCTGCGCGCGCGACTTTCACGGGAGGCGCCATGAGGGACTCGCGCGACTTCCGGGACGGCGCCGATCCGGTCGTGCGCCGGGCGATCGACGAGCTGCGCCGACTGCCGAGTGTGCCGGCCGACGCCGTCGCCAGGATCACGACGGCCGCGGCAGCGGCGCGCATGCTCCCGCCGGCGGACGAGCCGGTTTTCCTCGAGCGCGGACGTAGCTGGGGTCGCATTTCTGCGGCCGCCGGGCTCGTCGCCGCCGCAGCGATTGCCGGATTTGTCGTTCGCGGCGCGATGACCTCGCCGCCGTCCACACGGGTAGCCACGACGACGTCGCTCACGCCGGCGGCGTTCTCGGCCGATCGCGCGTCGGAGCCGATCGTCGAGCAATTCATATTCAAGGCGGCGAACGCGCGGCGTGTCGCGCTGATCGGAGATTTCAATCGATGGGATCCTTCCGCGAAGCCGATGGAGCGTTCCGCGGGTGGAGAGCTGTGGTCGGTGAGCCTTCCGATGATGCCGGGCCGGCACGTGTACGCGTTCATGGTGGATGACTCGCTTATGGTCCTCGATCCAAGTGCGCCCAAGGCGCGCGATCCGGATCTCGGGGTGGAAGGCTCCATTCGCAATGTGGGGCGCCCGTGAGGATTCCGGTGCGTCGCGCAGGTCTTGTGGCGTGCTGCTTCGCACTGCACGCCGCCGCTGCGCAGGACTCGCTGCGCTTTTCCGGTCCGGACGCCGAGACGTCACGGCAGGTGTCGCAGATCATCGAATCGGCGGTTGCCGCCGGACTTCCGGCGAGCCAGATCGTCGCCAAGGCAAACCTGGCTGTGCTCGTTCGCGCGCCGGGACCAAGAATCGTCGAGACGGCCAGAGCGGTCGCGGGCCGGCTCGAGGTGGCGCGGCGCTCGATCATGCCACATGAGCTGCCGAACGACATCGTGAACGCCGAAGAAGCGCTGAGCTACAACGTGCCGACGGATATCCTGCGGCAAATCAGCAAGGCAAGCCCGAAGGCGCCGATCGCCGTTCCGTTGTCGGTGCTCACGCAGCTTGTCGTCACGCGAGTCCCCGTCGACCGCGCTGGTCAGATCGTGCTCGCAATGCTCCATCGGGGAGCCACGCCGGCACAGCTCCAAGCGCTGGGGAACGGCGTGGACGCCGACGTGAGATTGCTCGGCGCCGCGGCCCTCGACGCCGCCAACCTGCGTTACAAGAACCTCAATCCATTCCTGGCACCCATGCCCGCGTCCGCCGCCAACGCGGACAATCTGGGCTTATCATCCTCCCCGACCGGCCCGAAGAAACCGTAGCGAGGCGGAACCTCGGCCGGGCATCGCGCATATTTTGGTGGCATGCGCCGAGCCCGGCTCTTTTCCTATTTCATCTGCCAGCTCGGCTCGCTGGCGTCGTCCGGGTTCCTCGGCGCGCAAGTCGAGAGTAGCCTGGAGATCGGTGCATCTCGTCTGCGCCAGGCGAACGTCCCCAGCGGCAACTCGTTCTCGGGCGGCGCGACCATTGACTGGCTCGGCGAGCGCGGCCAGTTGCGCGCGACGGCGCTGGCCTCGCGACAGACCGAATCACGCTGGACCGGACAAGCGGCGCTGTTCGGATCGCTCATCGGCAACTCACCGTCCCCATGGTGGCAGCTCGACGTCGCGGCCAGCAATTATGCGCAGACGTCGGCGCTGCCGACGACGAGTGCCGAGGGAGCAGCGCGCGCTCGTCTCGGATCGGGGCTGCGCGGCGCGGCGCTCGGATTGGGTGGAGGGGCCTCGGTGACCGGCGGACACACCGGAGGTGTGCAGCGCGCACTCGGCGACGGCTGGTGGATGCTGGGGCCCGAGCGATTCGTCGCGAGCTTCGGTTGGACGCACACCAGTCCGCCGAAAGCTTTCGCGCCGAGCGCTGTCTCCTACGCGGATGCGGCGGGCGGCTGGCGGCATGAGGCGGGCGCGCTGTCGCTTGGCATTAGCGGCGGGTTCCGCTTTCAATCGAGCGGCGGTCCGGACGTCGATTCTTGGCAACTGGTCGACGGGACGGCTTGGTTCGCGCCGCACGCCGCCTTGGTTCTGACCGCGGGAAGAACACTCGCCGACTACGTGCGGGGGACGCCGCGTACAACTTGGGCCGGTGTTTCGCTCCGGTTGTCGCCAAGCGCGCATTTCTCGCTCGCTCACCGCACGCCGGACAGATCGCTGCCGCGCCTCGCCGTGACGCGCATCAATGCGGAGCGCGTCGAGATCGAGATTACGGCGCCCAACGCGGCAACCGTAGAACTGATGGCCGATTTCACCGAGTGGCAGCCGATCAAGCTCGAGCGCGCCGGGGGAGTATGGCGCGTCGCGGGAGGCGGGGGCCGGCCGATTACGTCAGGCTTGCATCGGGTGTCGATCCGCGTCGACGGCGGACCGTGGACCGTTCCCTCGAACCTGCCTCGCGCCGACGCGAGCCCGGATGCGAGCTTCGGCCTCGTGACTGTGCCCTAGGATTAGCCGAGTCGGACGATCTTCCCCATGAAGAGCACGGTTCCGCTCAACCGTTCGCGAATGACGAAGATGAACGGCCGATCGATGCGCACCGTGGTCACCACCGGCGCCGACGTCACTGAAATCCCGCCGACAGTCACCGCGGCCGCTTCCGTTCCGGTTTCGTCGATCGAGACGAACGTGTTCTGCTGAAGCAGCGACATGAACAGGTGGTTCCCGAGCGACGACATCCGCGTGAAATCCGCGCCGTCGAAAAACGCCGCACGCATGCCGAGCGCTTTCATGTTGCCCCGCAGATCGCGTTTCCATGAGAGCGTGACCCTCGGCAGCGAGAGATCCACCTCGCGTGGCGCGAACGATCCACTGAGCGACTGCCATGCGGCCGGCGTGAGCGACGCGGCGACGGACTCGACGTTCCGCCCATCCTTGGGGAGAACCACGCTCATGGTGAAAGCGGAATCTCCGTACGGAAGATCGACGGCCTGATAGTCGCTCGTCTCGGAGTAGAGGGTCTTGCCTTGCCGATGCATCAGCTTGGCGGACTGATCACCGCCTACCGCATGAAAGCTGGCGTCTCGTGTTTCGGCCGGATCGAATCGCTCGCGCCACGAACCCTTGAAGTAGATGGCGTTGAGCAGGTACATGACCGCGGACGGATCGACCGAGTCGAGCACCTTGGGGATGCGGCCGTTCGTCTTCGACGACGCCCAGTCGTTGACCGCGGTCAGCGTTCCTTGGAGGTCGTGGAAATCGCGCGGCTTGACCTCGGCGTCGAAATACGTCGCCACGGTCTGCGTGAAGGTCGAGTTGAACGGGAAAGTCTGGCTATAGAAGATCGCGTTGGCGATCTGCATCGTGGTGGACGGATCGAGCGACGTCAGCAGCGCGATGAGAGATTTGTAACCGCTGTCGATCGCGGTGAGGTCGATGTTGCCGAACTGCAACGCGGACCGCATCTCGTCGAAGGTGGTTCCGTTCGCGCCATTCATCGTCATGCCGAGCGCGAACGACGCGCTCAGGGGCGAGACGAACACGTTGTCGGCGGGCAGCGAGTCGTTGATCGTCCGCCAAAGGGCGAAGGAGTACGCGTTCGCGGCTGTCAAAATTTTTTGCTCGTTGGGCGTAAGCGCGCGCGGAAGCTGCGTCAGCGCGGGTCGCGGCGCGCCCGGATCGGGCTGCGTGGAGTCGCTACAGGCGACGCCCGCGACGACCAAAGCGAGTGCCGGCGCAATCAATCGACGACGAGAGATCATCAAGACTCCTACACTTCGGTCATTTGAACTGCCCTCGTCGGGCCAAACCGGGCGCGCCGGCTCCCGGTCACCAAGCCCGGCCACAACTGCCGCTTGACCTTATAGAGAGGGCAGATAGCTTGGACGAGCGCGGTGATTTCCCCGATTTGACGGGCCGCGCGCCGGGTGCTGCAGATGCTCCGGTTCATCCCGTCTAAGTCGTGTTGCCAAGTGGCCCCGCGACGAAAGTCGGGGGCCTTTTTTTGCGCTGTTCGCGCGAGGACCACGATGAGCTCCTATACGTTTTCATCCGAATCGGTGAGTGAAGGCCATCCGGACAAGGTGTGCGATTACATCGCCGATTCGATTCTTGATGCCCATCTCGCGGGAGACGCAAACAGCCGCGTCGCCTGCGAGGTACTCTGCAAGAGCGGGCAGGTGGTGCTCGCTGGCGAGATCACGTCGAAGACGACGGTCGACTACGAGGCCGTCGCGCGAGGAGCGATTCGCGAGATCGGCTACACGGATCCGAAGGAGTCGTTCAACGCGGACGGCGTGAACGTCATTCAGTTCATCAGCAAGCAGTCGGGTGACATCGCGATGGGCGTCGATACCGGCGGCGCCGGTGATCAGGGCATCATGTTCGGTTACGCCACGAACGAGACGCCCGAGCTCATGCCGCTCCCCGTGCAGCTCGCGCATCGCTTGTCGCAGCGTTTGGCGACGGCGAGAAAGCGCGACGAGCGGAACTGGCTTCGGCCCGACTCGAAAACGCAGGTGAGCGTGCGGTACGAGGACCACAAGCCGATCCGTGTCGAGACGGTGCTTGTTTCGACGCAGCACACCGCCGACGTCCCGCAGGACGAGATTCGCGACTACGTCGCGAGCTGCCTCTGCCCCGAAGTACTCGGCTCCTGGTTCGGGCCGCACGTCGAGGTGCTGGTGAATCCGACGGGGCAGTTCATCGAAGGCGGACCGTCCGCCGACTGCGGCGTTACCGGCCGCAAGATCATCGTCGACACGTACGGCGGCATGGGCCGGCACGGCGGCGGCGCGTTCAGCGGCAAGGATCCGTCGAAGGTCGATCGCAGCGGCGCGTACTTCGGCCGGTTCGTGGCGCGACAGGTCGTGAAGCAAGGCTTTGCCGATCGCGCCGAAATTCAGGTGGCGTACGCGATCGGACGAGCGGAACCGGTGTCGGTTCGCGTCGACACCTTTGGGACGGGTGACTGGCGCGCCGCTGAAGAATTCGTGCGCGGCTTCGACTATCGGCCGGCGGCGATGATCGAGCGGCTACAGCTCCGTCGCCCCCTGTACCGTCAGACGACGAACTACGGTCACTTCGGCAAGCCGTCGCTGAGCTGGGAAGCGTAGGCCCGGTCGGGGGCGGACGCGGCGATCGATGTCGCCCCGCCTGCCGGACGCCCGAATGGACGCGCCGCCGCCAAGGCGGCGCGTTCTTCGTCTGTGAGTGTTCCGGCGTAGACGGTCGGTCGCAGTACTACCGCGATCGCCAGCTTGAGATGATCGAACATCATAGGCCAATCCGTATTCCGAGACGGACGAGCGCGACGTGCGTGTCGGCGCTCTCGAGCGGCGTGATTACGATCTGGTTGCCAAGGTCGTGAATGCTTCCCGGCTTGAGATACTGCGCGCGGCCGCCCTGGACGAACTGAACCCCGGCGTCGATCGAGACGCCGCGTGACACCGGCACGTAGACCCCGGTGCCCAACGTCCAAGCGCTGGTCCAGTCCGACTGGTTAGTGGTGGACAGGTCGCTCGAGTCGTCGGAGCCGACGTCTTCCACGGCGCTCTCGGTCCAGAAGACCTGCCCGCCGATTCCGGCATTCACATAAGGCCGAAAGAGTCCGCGCGGCCACGTGAGCTGCGGTCCGACCGTGAGCTGCGACAGATAGTTGGTCGTTTTGATCTTTACTTGAACGCGGCCAATCGTCGGGCTCAGCGGCACATGCTGGGCCTCATGACCGTAGTCGACGATGCCGGCGCCGAGGCGCAGTGAAAACCATCCTTGGTGGTCGAGGCGGAAGAGGTAGGCCCCGTCGACGCCATAGCCGCGGGCGATGTTCTGGCCGAGGCTGCCCTGCGGCCGGCTTTGGATGAAGGTGATCGTTCCGGCGCTGCGTAGCGCGAACTCAGACGGCTTCGAAACGTGCACCGTGGTGCAGGTGCAAGACGTGGAATCCTGCGCGGCCGCCGACGAAGCGAGACCGAGCGCCAGGAGCGTCGCGGGTGCGAGGCGAATGAGTGACATCATGACCTCACGGGTGGGGTGAGTGTGCGGCGCGCGTACGCCGCAAAGCCACGCGAGCGCAGAGGACGTGCCCTGCTTCGGTCGGGCCGTCCCGACTTCGCTATCTATTTGCGACGCAACGCAATCGGCCCGAACAGCGGCTTACAGCGTCGCTTCCCGGTTCGTGATGCTTGTCACATGGTGGGGACGCGCGTTGTCCGACAACTTGGACGGCGACTCTACGCGCCAAATCCCGCGGAATACGGCGACGCCGCCGCCTGTTTTACCATTCAAGGAGAGTTGCTGTCGCCACGCGCGGCAGGAACGACGTTGTTCCACCACCGCCGTCCCGTTTGCCCCCATGAGCCGAGCGTTGAGTTCGCCGATGCGCGGACTTCTGCCGATGATCTGTCTACTGCAACTCGCCGGCGCGTCAGCGTCGAAGGGGCAGCAGGCGGTCCGGCCGCTCGACTTCTCGCGATACGCTCTGCCGAACGGGATGACGGTGATCTTCAACGTCGATCGCGCAACGCCGCTCGTCGCGGTCAACGTCACCTACCACGTCGGCGCGAAGGACGATCCGCCGGGACAGCGCGGCATCACGCATCTGTGCGAGCATGCAATCGCCCTCGGCTCGCCCAACGTCGATCAGCCGCTGCAACCGTTCTATCGTTCGATCGGCGGCACTTCCGCGCGGGCCGAGACGACCGATGATCTCACGAGCTTCTATGTCGTCGTGCCGCCAAATCAGCTCGAGACCGCGCTGTGGGCCGAATCGGATCGGATGGCTGCGCCCTTCAGCCGGCTCACGCCCGAGCGATTAGGTGCAATTCGCGGAGTGGTCGGACAGGAGCGGCAGCAGAACGTCGAGAATGCAACGTTCGGCGTTTCGCGGGAGCTGACCTTGGCGGCGCTCTTTCCGGAGGGCCATCCCTATCACATCGAAACGGCCGTCGCCGGCGCGGACTTGGCCAATCTCACAGTCGCCGAAGTGCGCGCCGCTTGCCTGCCCTTCTACGCGCCGCACAACGCGGTGCTTTCACTGAGCGGCGACTTCGACGCGCAGCGCGTTCGGGCGTGGGTCGACCGGTATTTCGCGTCGATTCCCGCCGGGACTGCGGTCGGTCGGAAGCAACAAGTGCCTCAAGCCCAGCGCGGCGAGCGTCGCCTGGTGCTCGAGGACCGTCGCGCCGTGCAACCTCAACTGCATATCGACTGGATCGGCGCCGCCTACTCGAGTGAGGACCGCACGGCACTGATGGCGCTCGCGTCACTGCTGTCGGCAAATCGATTCGGCCGCCTTTCCCGGCTGCTCGTCGACGACCGGCAATTGGCGGTCGGTGTCTCGGCGACCCACTACGATTTCGAGAGCTCCGGCGTCTTCGAGATTGCGGTTTTCCCGCGACCTGGCGCCTCGCTCTCGACGGTCGAATCGCTGGTCGACAGCGTGATCGCGGGACTGGCCAATGCTCCGCCGACGGCGGAGGAACTGGCGCGGTTCAACGCCGCGAACGCCGTGACCGCGACGACTTCCCTCCAGTCAAAACTCGCGCGCGCTGGTACGTTGGGGCAGGATCAGCTCTTCGCGGGCGATCCAGCGTTTTACGCCGCTCAGGCCAACGCCGCACGCCAAGTCACGCCGTCGGACGTACAGCGCGCCGCCGCCAAGTATCTCACGTCGAGCCGGGTCGTAATGAGTCTCGTTCAAGCTGGCCAGCTCGGTGCCGTCAGCAAGCCCGAGCTGCCGTTCGTCAATGTCACGCCGTCGCGGGCGCCACGTCCATGAGAAAACTTTCATTGGCGTCGGTGCTGTTGACCGGTGTTGCATCCGTTGTCCACGGTCAGGGCGTCGATCGGTCGCGTCGGCCGACCGTCGAGCCCGCGCCGCCCTTTCGAATACCTTCGGTCGTCAGCGACAAGCTCTCGAACGGCCTCGGCCTCCGAATCGTCGAGGATCACTCCATTCCCGTCGTCGCGGTGCGCGTCGTCGTTGGCGCGGACTCGACACTCGATCCGACCGGCAAGGAAGGGCTTTTTGCCGTGACCATGGGTGCGATGCGCGAGGCGTCGGCGACGCTCGGCGCCGACGCCCTCGCCGCCGCGAGCGCTTCCATCGGAACGATGATTACGCCGACCAGCTTCACGACGACGACGGTCTCCTTCGGCGCGGCACTCACAATTCTCGGGCAGATGCTCACCGATCCGGGATTGGATTCAGCAGCGGTCGAGCGTCGCAAGGCCGTTCAAATGGCGGCAGCGCGGCGGATAGCGCAAACACCGTCTTCCGCGCCGCGGCATCTGTTCTATCGCCAACTCTACGGCGCGGACGATCCGTACACGCGCTCGTTGGTTCCGACGGAAGGCAGCGTGCGCTCGATCACGCGCGGCGACGTGCAGCGCTTTTACGATCAGTTCATCTCGCCACGCGCGACGACGCTGGTCATCGTCGGCGACATCACCCGGAGTGCGGCGTTGGCCGAGGCTCGCCGCGTGTTTGGCCAATGGGAACCGAAATCGCGATCCGGGGACGATGGCGCTCGCGAGTCGCCGACATCGCTCGCGCCCTCAGCGACCGCAATTCAGCTTATCGACGTGCCGGCGCAACAGGCGTACGTCTACGTCGGGGTGGCAGGACCGCGGCGTTCCGCCGAGGAAGCCGCGTCGGCCGAGCTGCTCGGCGCGGTGGCAACGGCGCGGCTGCAGCAGGAGCTCCGCGACAAGCGCCCGTTGATGTATTCCGGCGCCATCGGTCTCACATGGCGACGCCCGACGCAACCGTCGGCGTTCGTCGGCAGTGCGGTTGTCGACCCTCGGAAGGTGGACAGCGTTCTCATAAGCTGGTTCGGTCTGCTCCGAGCCCTTCGCGACACGCAGCCACCGACCGCGGCCGAGGTGGACGCGGGACGGCGAGCGAGGATGGGTGGCCTGCCGGCGCGCTTCGACGGGCCGGATTCGGTCGCCGCGCGACTCGTCGAGCTCGTTCGCGACGGTCTGTCGCCAAAATACTTCAACGACTGGACGGCACAGCTCGGGTCGATGCCGGTATCGGATGTTGTCGCGGCGGCGCGGCGAGTCATCGACACCGATCACCTGATCGTGGTGGTCTCGGGCGATCGCAAGGTGATCGAGCCCGCGCTACGCGCGGCAAATCTCGGCCCGATCGTGATCGTGGATTCGGATGGTAAGCCAAAGTCGTAAGCGCCGCGCGTAGCTGGTTTTGCCTCCCCGGTAGGCGTGACGGGCGGTACATTGCAGCGGTCCCCCCTTCGTTCCGAGCGGACCGATGACCGCGAAGCCAAATCTCACCCTCGTCAGCAAGCCGCGCCCGCTTCCCGCCGATCACGTCGAGCGCAATCCGGGCACGTCGCTCGACCTCGATATCGTACGCGCCATCCGCGTGAATCGCAGCGCCGTCGAGCGACGCGCGGCAACGATTCCCACGCGGCGTACGGTGAAGAAGGAATGGCAAGCGGCGTGGCTGCTGCGCGCCATCACGCTGATCGACCTCACGACGCTGTCGGGCGACGACACGCCCGGGAACGTTCGACGCTTGTGCGCCAAAGCTCGTCATCCATTGCGCGACGACATCATCGACGCGCTCGGCGTGAAGCATCTGGAGGTCAAGGTCGGCGCGGTGTGCGTGTATCACGCGCTCGTCAAGACGGCTGTCGAAGCGCTTCAGGGTTCGGGCGTTCCGGTGGCGGCCGTCTCGACGGGATTCCCCGCGGGGCTCAGCCCGATCGAGCAGCGGATCGACGAGATCCACGCATCGGTCGCCGCGGGCGCGAAGGAGATCGACATCGTCATCACGCGCGCCCACGTGTTGACTGGAAATTACGAAGCGCTGTACGACGAGGTGCGGCGGTTCCGCGAAGCGTGCGGTGACGCGCACATGAAGGCGATTCTGGCGACCGGCGAGTTGGCAACGCTCGGCAACGTCGCGCGCGCGAGCGTGGTCGCAATGCAGGCCGGCGCGGACTTCATCAAGACGTCGACCGGCAAAGAAGGCGTGAACGCCACGCTGCCGTTCGGCGTCGTGATGTGCCGGATGATCCGCGAGTACTTCGAGCAGACCGGCTACGCAGTCGGCTTCAAGCCCGCGGGCGGCATCCGCACGGCGAAGCAAGCGCTCGAGTATTTGTATTTGATGAAGGAGGAGCTCGGCGATCGCTGGCTGCGCGCCGATCTCTTCAGATTCGGCGCGAGCTCGTTGCTCACCGACATCGAGCGCCAGCTCGAGCATTTCGTCACCGGCCGCTACGCCGCGGCCCATCGCCACCCGATGCCATGATTGTCACCGCGCGCGAGCACCGCGACGCTGTCATCCGGACGAAGCGAAGCGACCGAAGGATCTCCCGTGCGGTAATGGTGGCCCGATTGGCGCTCCTGAGCGCGATCTGCGCCGCGCCGCTCGGTTCTCAGGTGCAAGCCGGAAAATCGGTTCTCGACGGCGTCCTCGGCACGCTCGATTCGCGTCGCGACCACTACGCCGACGTCGCGAAGCAGATCTGGAACTTCGCCGAGCTCGGATACCAGGAAACAAAATCGAGCGCACTGCTGCAGTCCGAGCTGACCAGCGCCGGATTCACGGTGAAAGCCGGCGTCGCCGAGATTCCGACGGCGTTCGTCGCCAGCTACGGAAGCGGGAAGCCGATCATCGCCATCGTCGGCGAATTTGATGCGCTACCCGGTTTGTCGCAGGCCGCCGTGCCGACGCGACAGCCGATCGCGAGTAGCATCGCCGGCCACGCATGCGGCCACCATCTCTTCGGCACTGCCTCCACCGCGGCGGCGATCGCCGTGAAGCAGTGGCTCGAGTCGCAGCACAAAACCGGCACGATCCGATTCTACGGGACGCCGGCGGAAGAGGGCGGCTCGGGCAAGGTGTACATGGTGCGCGACGGCCTCTTCGAC
>DATLPC010000077.1:0-1616 GCA_035535975.1 Gemmatimonadaceae bacterium
CGGCTGCGCAAGATCGAGGCCGAGGCGGCGGCAGCATGAGCCTCGGTGTCCTCTACTGCGTCGCTGGTTGCGGCAGGCCCGCCGACGTTCGCCACCACGTCGTGTATCAGCAGGAGCTGCGGCGCGTAGCGGGCCGCGACAAGGCCCGTGGGGACGCGCTCAGAGGCGATCCGCGCGGCATGGTGCCGATGTGCAACTCGTGTCATGAGCGTCACCACAGCCGGTCGAAGCCGCTGCCGTTGTCGGTGCTGCCGGACTGCGCGTTCGTGTTCGCCGCGGAGGTGTTGGGGTCTGATCGGGCGTTCAACTATCTGGGCAGAACGTGTGTCGGCGAGGACCCGCGACTCGACGCCCTACTCCGACGCGAGGAGGCTGCATGACGTTCTTCGAGCGGTTCTGGTCGAAGGTCGACACAACCGGCGACTGCTGGGAGTGGACCGCCGGGCTCGGTAATGGCTATGGGCAGTTCAGCGTCAACGGCCGGCCTCGCCGGGCGTACCGCGTGGCGCTTGAGCTTGCCGGGCTAGCGCCGCCGCCGAGTTCGCACATCCATCACATTTGCCGCAACCGCCGCTGTGTTCGGCCGGACCACCTAGAGGTTCTCGCAACGCAGGCCGAGCACTCAGCTCGGCACCGCACAAACTGCGGCAAGCACGGCGATGCGGACATCCGAGAGATCCTGTCTGGCCGCAACGTCGGTATGCGCTACTGCGCAGCCTGTAACCGCGAGAAGGCGCTGAAGGTTCTCCGCGCAAAAGGCACGCCAACCCGCGAGCAGTATCTCGACGAGCGGTTCGGACTCGACAGGCCGGGACGTCGTTCGGGTTCGGATGCCCGGTTGGATGCGTTGTTGTCTGAGGAGGCGGCATGAACCCTGAGCGTCGAAACCAGGCGTCGTCATGAGCGCGCCGGTTGCCGTCTGTGAGCGTTGCAAGCGGGTGTTCCATCGACCGCCCGAGACGGGCACGAAGTCCTGCGACGTACCGACGTGTCGTGGCTGGCTGCGCTGGATCGACCGTCCGGCCGCGCCGCGTCGAAACCAGGCGTCGTCATGAGCGTGCGGAAGTCCCCGATCGACGGCGTGGCCGATGGCGAGGCCCTGACCGACGACGAGCGCGGCCAGGTCCGCGTCCTGCGCGAACGGCTGAAGACCCTCATCGAGCGCCACAACGCGCGGCTCGACGAGCCCATCGAGCCGCGTCGAAACGAGGCGTCGCCATGAGGGTCGCTCTCCGCGATGCGTCGGGCTACCGGACGCATCGACACACGACCGGGAGCACGTACAGCCACGTCCCCGTCTTCCACGCCATCAAGCCCGACGAGCCCTACCTGAGCGCCTGCGGACGGCCGATTGACACGGCCAGCGAACAGGGCTCGTCGGGCGTCATCTATCGCTGCGGCCGTCCCGGCTGCCGCCAGGCGTTCGCGGCCGACGAGCGTCGAAAGGGCTCACGCGATGCCTGACGATTTCGAGGTCGTGAAGGTGCTCAACGGGACGTGGAACGTCCGCGACAACCTGACGGGCGAGTGGGTCGCAATGTGGCTCACGAAGCTCAAGGCCCAGGGGATCGCGGACCGACTCAACGCCGAGCGTCGAAAGGACTCACGGCCATGAG
>DATLPC010000078.1:0-40377 GCA_035535975.1 Gemmatimonadaceae bacterium
CGGCGACCACACGCGCGATCCGCGCGGCGATGATCGCCCCGGTACACGGCGGCGTCTTTCCGACGTGCGCGCAGGGCTCGAGCGACACATATAGCGTCGCGCCGCGGGCGCGCTCAGCGGCGGCGTGCAACGCGTTGACCTCGGCGTGTGCCTCACCGTAGCGCGCGTGATACCCTTCGCCTACGACGTCACCGTCGCGAACGACGACGGCGCCGACCATCGGGTTCGGCGCCGTCTGTCCCCAACCTCGCTCGGCGAGCTCCAACGCGCGACGCATGTAGTGCACGTCGCGCTCGGACGACGCCGCGGACTCAACCATCGGTCATCAGTAGGTCAAGCGAAGGCCAAGCGAGCCGTAGGTGTACGATTGATCGGCTCGTCCACCGGAGAATGAATTGTACGTCTGCACGGTGCCGCCGGTCGCGTGTCCGATCTCGGCGACGATCTTGAGCATGGGAAGATTGTACGCGAAGTCGCCGAAGAAGTTGACGCGCGAGAGGGATTCGCTCGTTCCCGGCGCCTCGGCGGTGACGCTGCCGCCAAATTGCGTGATGCTGCCGCGCACGGTGGCCGACTGCTCGTATTTGTCCTGCCCGATGCCGGCGGCGACGCTGAACCTGATCAGATTCTTGCTCGCGACGACGCGCCAGGCTTTCGTCGAAACCTTCGTATCGGTCACACTCAGCGATGCGCCAGCGAGATTGGCGACGAGGTCGGTCTTGGGCAGATCCCGCTGCAGCCAGGTCAATGAGATGCCCGGCGAAACGAGCGACTCCGAAAGCAGTCCGAGACGCGCACCGTAACCGAACTGAAAGTTGGAGCTCGGCGTGACGGAGAAATCGTCCCGCGACAGCGTCGGCACGTACGACATACTCACCAACGCGTCGAGTCCGAGGATGTTGCTCAGCCCCAGGGGAAAGCCCTTGAAGAGACCAATGGCCGCGTCGGCGGTGGGCAGGCCCACCCACTCATCGGTCGTCGGCAGTGTGCGACGCTGGGCACCGGTCGCGCTTTGCGCAAACGCCGGATTGTTGACGTCGGGAACCTTCCCGTGAAAAACGTTGGCGCGAATGCCGACCGAGAAATGGCCAAGACCACCGAGCACTCCGCCCTGCCCGGCCGTGGCGTTGCCACCGGTGAGGGCGAGCCCGAGTTGCGGCGCCATGAACTGGTAGACGTCGAAGGCCTGCTGGCAGGCGTCTTGAGCAACCGTCGCGCTCACCGGCGGTCCTGAAGGACACTTCGGCGCCGCGAGATCCTGGGCGATGGCGCTGGTCGAAAGAGAAGCAAGAACGAACGCGGACAAGTAACGCACTTTCATGCCGTTCACTCCGGGTTGAGAACCACCTGCCCCGATCCGCGTCGGGTGCGGCCGGCCCGCCACGCTCGCACACCGTGGGCCGTCGCGCTCGCGATGACATCCTCCGCCGCGGACTCGGGCGAAATCACTATCATCCCGACGCCCATGTTGAACGCGCGAAACATCTCGGCGCGCTCCACGCGGCCGGCGTCTGCCAGCCGCCGGAAAAGATTGGGTGGTTCCCATGTCTCCGTGTCGACCACCGCGTCCACTGTCGACGGCAAGGCGCGATTGAGATTCCCCGGGATCCCGCCCCCGGTGATGTGCGCCATCGCATGCACGCGCGAGAGCAACGGCTTCATGATCGCGAGGTATGAGCGGTGCACGGCCAGCAACACGTCGGCGACTGTCGCGCCCGAACCGGGGAACGGGTCGCCGGCGGCGAGACGCATTCGATCGGACACGATGCGGCGCGCGAGCGAGAATCCGTTCGTGTGCAGGCCCGTGCTCTCGAGGGCAACGAGTACGTCGTCGTCTTGGACGCGCGACGCTCCGAGAATCGCATCCTCGTCGACATAGCCGACGATGAACCCGGCGAGATCGTAGTCCGGCGGCGTGTAGACGCCGGGCATTTCGGCCGTCTCGCCGCCGAGTAGCGCGCAGCCGTTCTCTCGGCAGCCGGCGGCGACACCCGCGACAACCTGCTCGACCACGGTCGGCTCGAGCGCGCCGAACGCGACGTAATCGAGAAAGAAGAGCGGCCTCGCGCCCTGCACGAGAATGTCGTTCACGCAGTGGTTCACGAGATCGTGTCCCACCGTGTCGT
This sequence comes from Gemmatimonadaceae bacterium, assembly GCA_035535975.1. GTDB lineage: Bacteria > Gemmatimonadota > Gemmatimonadetes > Gemmatimonadales > Gemmatimonadaceae > JAQBQB01. Next base: position 2,127 of record DATLPC010000078.1, read on the forward strand.
GACGACCCGCTTCGATCGCCACCTTGAGCTTCGTACCGACGCCGTCCGCACTGGCGACCAACACCGGCTTCGCGACGTCCGCCGGCGCACGGAACATCCCGCCAAAACCACCGAACTCGCCGCGCGTGCCGGCGGTGAGCGTGGACATGACATGTGCCTTGATGCGATGCTTCGCATCGTCCGCGGCGTCGATGTCGACGCCGGCCGAACGATAGTCCAATCGATCGCTCACGAGGCGTCCTGCTCGAATACGACGAGCTTGTGAAAATCGGCGACGCGCCGCTGGATATCGCTCGGCGTGATCTCGAGCAGCCGCTGGACCGAAAACTTCTCGACGGCGAATGATCCCATCGCCGAGCCGTACACCACGGCCCGGCGCAGGTTCGCCTCCGAGAGATCGCCCGTGCGCGCGAGATAGCCCATGAACCCGCCTGCGAACGAATCCCCCGCGCCCGTCGGATCGAACACCGATTCGAGCGGATACGCCGGCGCGAAGAAGATGCTGTCCGACGTGAACATGAACGCCCCGTGCTCGCCCTTCTTGATCAGGACGTGCTTCGGCCCGCGCGCCATGATCCACCGCGCCGCCTTCACGAGGTTGAACTCCTCGGTGAGCTGCCGCGCCTCGGCGTCGTTGAGGGTGATGAGGTCCACGCGCTCGAGCAGTCGCAGTATGTCCGGCCGACGGCTCTCGATCCAGAAATTCATCGTGTCGCAGGCGACGAGCTTCGGCTTCGATACTTGCTCGAGCACCTCGAGCTGCAGCCGCGGATCGATGTTGCCGAGGAAGACGAACGGCGCGTTACGGAACTGCTCCGGAATCTTCGGCCGGAAGTTCGAGAAGACGCCGAGGTGTGTCTCGAGCGTCTCGGCCATGTTCAGGTCGTGGCGATACCGTCCGCGCCAGCGAAAGGACGCCCCGTCCTGCTGCTCGAGTCCGGAAAGATCGATCGGCCGTCTCGCGAAGGCCTTTCGGAGGTCGTCGATCGGGTAGTCGTTCCCGATCACGCCGACGAGTTGGACGGGAGCGAGGTGGCTCGCCGACGCCGAGAAGAACGTGCCCGATCCGCCGAGCACGTGGTCGGCCTTGCCGAAAGGCGTTTCAACCGAATCCAGCGCGACGGAGCCTACGACGAGGACGGTCATTGGGTGTTGTTCTGGTGTTGTCATCCTGAGGAGCGAAGCGACGAAGGACCTACTTTCACGAGTTGGTAACTAGTCAGGGACAATCGGTCCTTCGCTCGCTATGCTCGCTCAGCATGGCGGCCGACTACATCCGCTCCGGCGCCGAGATGCCGAGGACATCGAGGCCGTTGCGTAAGACGATTTGCGCGGCGCGCGCGAGGACGAGCCGGGCCCGCATGATCGGCGCGGGCTCGTTGAGCACATGCGCCTTGTGATACCACAGGTGAACTTTGCCCGCCGTGTCGTGCAGGTAGGTCGCGACCCGGTGCGGCTCGAGCGCGTCGGCGGCGCCGGCGACGAGCGTCGGGAAATCGAGCAGGGCCTTCATGAGCTCCGTCTCTTCCGGGAGCGCGAGAACCGAGAGGTCCACGTCTTCGCCGGATATCGACGCCGGGTCGATCTCGCCGACGCGGAAGATGCCCGACATCCGCGCGTGCGCCATCTGGATGTAATAGACGGGGTTCTCGTCCGATTGTGACCGCGCGACGTCCACGTCGAACACGAGCTGTGAGTCGCCCTTCCGCATGAGGAAGAAGTAGCGCACCGCGTCCCGACCGACTTCGTCGATCAGATCGCGCACCGTGACGTAGCTGCCGGCGCGCTTCGAGATCTTCACCTCTTCGCCGCCGCGCATCACCGTCACCATCTGGTGCAGCACGTAGTCGGGGTAGCCTTGCGGAATCCCCGCGTCCAATGCCTGCAGGCCGACACGGACGCGCGTCACCGTGCTGTGATGGTCCGCACCCTGGACGTTGATCGCCCGCGTGAAGCCGCGCTCCCATTTCGTGATGTGATACGCGACGTCCGGCACAAAGTACGTGAACGTCCCGTCGCTCTTGCGCATGACGCGATCCTTGTCGTCGCCGAACTCGGTCGTCGCCAGCCAGAGCGCGCCGTCCTTTTCATACGTGTGCCCGGCCTCGACGAGGCGGCGCACCGTCTCGTCGACGCGCTTGTCGTCGTAGAGCGACGACTCGAGGAAGTAGACGTCGAACTTCACCCCGAACGCCTGAAGGTCGCGGTCCTGCTCCTTGCGGAGCTCGCGCACGGCGAAGCGTCGCACGGCGTCGAGATCGTCGGCGTTGGGGTCGGACGAGTGCTCGTCGATATACCGCTGCGCGAGCTCGACGATGTACTCCCCGTGATAGCCGCCCTCGGGCAGCGCCGCGGCTTGCCCGCCTAACTGTCGGACTCTCGCCTGCACGCTCGTCGCGAGATTCATGATCTGCGCGCCGGCGTCGTTGTAGTAAAACTCTCGCGTCACGCGCCAGCCCGTCGCGGAGAGCAACGCGCTGATCGCATCGCCGATCGCCGCCTGTCGGCCGTGGCCCACGTGGAGCGGGCCGGTCGGATTCGCCGACACGAACTCCACGTTCACGGGACAGGATTGGCCGGCGCTCGAATGCCCGTATTTCGCGTCGGCGACGATCAGGCCACGCAATCCTTCGGCGAAGACGTCGGACGACACCCGAAAATTGATGAAACCGGGTCCCGCGATCTCGGCGCTCTTGATGCCGGCGCGCGATTGGTCGAGCCGCTCGATGATCGCCGCGGCCAGATCGCGCGGCTTGAGCCCGAGCTTTTTCGCGAGCACCATCGCCAGATTCGTCGCCCAGTCGCCGAACGCTGGATCACGCGGCCGCTCGAGGATGGGATCGACGTCGGCTGGGGCACCGAGCGAATGCGCGGCCCGAGCCAGCTCCGCGCGGAGCAGATCGGTGTCGGCCATTACGATTCGCTCTTTCCCTTCGGCGGCGGCGCGGCGGAGCTCGTTCCGCTGGACTCGGCCTTTGGAGCCTTCTTCTCCGACGTCCCGGAAGTTTCACTCGACTTCGATTCCGACGCCTTCGATTCCGACGCTTTCGATTCCGATGCTTTCGATTCCGACGACTTCGATTCACCCGCTGAGCCTTCGCCACTTTCCTTCTTGCCGCTGCTCGACGGCTCAGCTTTGCGATGCGCGTTCCTTCCGTAGTCGGTGAGATAGAATCCCGACCCCTTGAAGACGAGTCCGGCGCCGCCGCTCAGCCGACGCGTAGCGAGCTTCCCGCACTCAGGACACGGCAGCTCGGGCACCGAATCGCTGATCTTGCGGTAGAAGTGCTCGAACTCGTGTCCGTCGGGGCAGCGATACTCGTAAGTCGGCATTTGGCTGAGACTTAGACCATGGAATCGAATCCGAAAGCTAGGCGCGCTGAACCCGCCGTTCAAGGGACGACGCGCCCGCTACGCCGGACGATATTCGCCCCACGACGCGCGAAACGTGTCGGCGATCTCACCGACGGTCGCCCGCGCCCGAACCGCGTCGATAATCAATTCGACCAGCGGTCCGCGCTCGCCGTCCTGGCTCCCGTAGGCCGCGGCGGCCTCACTGAGCCCGGACAGCGTCGCTTTCACTCGCGAGGCATCGCGCTTTGCACGGACGGCGGCAACGCGCGCGCGCTGATCGCGCTCCAGCTCGGAGTAGTCGGGGGTTGGAATGGCCGGCGGTGACTCGTTGTCCGCGTACTTGTTCACGCCGACGATGATCGATTCGCCGTGTTCCACGCGCATCTGAAATTCGTACGCACTTCGCGCGATCTCCTCCTGAAAGAACGACGCGCCGATCGCCGCCGCGGCGCCACCCAACGCATCCACTTTCTCGATCAGCTCGAGCGCGCACCGTTCCAGCGTAGTCGTGAGGTGCTCGACGTAGTACGATCCGCCGAGCGGATCGGCGGTGAGCGCGGCGCCCGACTCGTTGGCGATGATCTGCTGCGTTCGCAGCGCGAGCGTCGCTGCCTCGGCGGTCGGCAGCGCGAGAGCTTCGTCGTATCCGTTCGTGTGCAATGACTGCGTGCCGCCGAGTACCGCGGCGAGCGCCTGGACGGTGACGCGAACGACGTTGTTGAGCGGCTGCTGCGCCTGAAGCGTCACGCCGCCGGTCTGCGTGTGAAACCGCAGTCGCGCGCTCGCGTCGTTCGCCGCGAACCGGTCGCGCATCAGGCGGGCGTACAATCGTCGCGCCGCGCGGAACTTGGCGACTTCCTCGAATAGGTCTTTGTGCGCGGCGAAGAAGAAGGAGAGACGTGGCGCGAATTTGTCGACCACCAATCCGGCGTCGATCGCCCGCTTCACGTATTCGATCGCGTTGGCGAAGGTGAACGCCAGCTCTTGCACGGCGGTCGCGCCGGCTTCGCGAATGTGGTAGCCGGAGATCGAGATCGGATTCCAGTTCGGCACCTCGGCGGCGCAGAAGCGAAACAAATCCGCGATCAGCGCGAGGCTCGGCTCGGGCGGATAGATGTACGTTCCGCGCGCGATGTATTCCTTGAGGATGTCGTTCTGCACCGTCCCGCTCAGGCGGTCGCGCGTGATTCCGCGCTCCTCGGCGACGACGATGTACATCGCGAGCAGCGTTGCCGCCGTCGCGTTGATCGTCATCGACGTCGAGACGGTGTCGAGCGGAATTCCATCCAGCAAGACGTGCATGTCCTCGACGCTGTCGATCGCAACTCCCACACGCCCCACTTCGCCGAGCGCGCGCGGCGAATCGGAGTCGAGGCCCATTTGCGTCGGCAGATCGAAGGCGACGCTTAGCCCCGTCTGCCCCGCGTCGAGCAACATCCGGAATCGGCGATTCGTCTCGGCCGCCGTGCCGAAGCCCGCGTACTGGCGCATCGTCCACAGCCGCCCGCGGTACATCGTCGGCTGTACGCCCCGCGTAAATGGGAAGGCGCCAGGGTCACCAAGGTCGTGGACATAGTCGACCGGTGTTGTTTCCGGGCGGTACGCCACGTCGACTGGAATTCCGGATGGTGTCGAGCGTTCGGCCATGTGTTGGTTGCGGCCAGGCGGCCACTTACTGCATTCAGTCAAAACGCTTTTGGAACACAGAAGAACACAGAGATCACAGAGGAAACTACAGCCACGCTCTGTGATCTCTGTGATCTCTGTGATCTCTGTGTTTCAAAAAATGTTCGCAGCCGGCCTCGAATGGAACTCTACGCGCCTACAAGCTCCGGGGCACCGGACAAAACTCGCTTCGCGAGCTCGACTTCGTGCTTGCTGCCGATGAACAACGGCGTGCGTTGGTGCAGTTCCGTCGGCGACACGTCGAGGACGCGCTGGGCGCCATCGGTGGCGGCGCCGCCGGCCTGTTCGACGATGAATGCGAGCGGGTTTGCCTCGTACAGCAAGCGCAGCTTGCCACGCGGCGTCTTGCGGTTCGCCGGATAGGCGAAGATGCCGCCGCCGAGCAGATTGCGATGGAAATCGGCGACCAGTGAGCCGACGTAGCGCGTGCTGAGCGCCTTGGACGCGCCGTCGAGGCCTTTGTACTTCCGCATCACCGTGCGCACGTTTTCGTCCCACAGCTCCTCGTAGGAGTCGTTCACGGAGAGGTAGCGCCCCGTCTCCGGGATGCGAATGTTCGGATGCGAGAGGAGGAACTCGCCGATGGATGGATCGAGCGTGAAGCCGTGCGCGCCCTGCCCCGTCGTGTACACCATCATCGTGCTCGAGCCGTAGATCACGTAGCCGGCGGCGACCTGGCGGCGTCCCGGTTGGAGGATGTCCTCCATCTCACCGTGGCGTCCGCGCGTGATCTTTCGCACGACGGAGAAGATGGTTCCGACGGGGACGTTGACGTCGATGTTCGACGAGCCGTCGAGCGGATCGAAGAGCAGGCAGTACTTCCCGCACTTGAAGTGCTCGGGAATCTGGATGATGTCGGGTTCCTCCTCCGACGCCATCGCGCAAAGACGACCACCATGATCCATCGCCTTGACGATGATCTCGTTGGCGAGCACGTCGAGCTTCTGCTGGACTTCGCCCTGCACGTTCTCGCTCTCCGCGGAGCCGAGAATGTCGGCGAGGCCGGCGCTGCGAACCTTGTTCGCGATCATCTTCGCGGCCAGCGCGAGATCGTAGAGGATGCCCGAGAGCTCACCCGTCGCCTCGGGGTGATTTCTCTCCTCTTCGATGATGAAGCGTTCGATCGTGACGACCGATGTTGCCGTGTGTTTGACCACGCTACTCACCTCGTCGCGGGAGCCTTCTCACCTGCGCCGGACGCGCGACGCCGCGTACGCCCGCGCATCGACCTCGAAGCGATTCCCAACATAGCCGCGGCGCACCGACTCCCACAGGTAAAGCAGCGGGAACGCCGCGCTGGCCTCAAACTGGGCTACGTGCCGAATCTCGTGCAAGAGCAATTCTTCCGACGGCGGGGATTCAGTATCCAGCCAAATGGTATGCCATAGAGTGATCGCGGACACAGCGCGTTGTCCGAGACACCATCCACCAATGCGCACCGGCAGCCCACCACGGCGCCAACGCGCCTCGGCCAACTCGGGATACCGATCAACCAGCTCACGTGGCAATGTCGTCTTACGACCGATCAATGGTGCGGCGAGAGCGGCGAACGCGTCGGCAATTCCCATCTGTCTCCAGCGGTTTCGACGAAGATCGTGTGACCATCGGTCCGCGCCACGATCGGGCCGGCCAGGTCGGTGCGCAATACTTGCGCCCCGTGCGCGGCGATCCGGCGCAGCACGTCGGGCGTCGGAAGATGATAGGTGTTCCCCGCACCGACCGACACCAGCGCCAGACGGGGCGACACCGCGTCGAGGAATGGCTCGCTGCTGCTCGTCTTGCTCCCGTGATGGCCAACCTTGAGCACGTCCGCGTGGAGTTGCGCGCGCTCGTGCTCGAGTAGCCAGTCTTCCTCGGGACGTTCGGCGTCACCCATGAACAGCATGCGGACGTCGCCGTATTCGGCGACCACCACGACGCTCGCCAGATTCGGATCGGTCAACGACGCCGTCCACGCCGAGTCCGGGGCGAGAATGCGAAGCCGGACGCCGTCGATGGTGATGACGTCGTCGGGACGGGCGCGCCGCCAGTGAATTCCCTCGCGGCGAGCCAGGTCGAGCGACGCGCGATAGCGCTCGGCGGATCCGGGGAAGCCGGCGTCGAGGTACGTGTCGGGGTGTAGCGCGTGGAGCACGGTTGGCGCGCCGCCGACGTGATCGGTGTGTGGGTGTGAAAGCACGAAGAGATCAACCGGCCCGCCGCGCCGCCCGACGTACGGCATCACCGTTGAGCGCCCCGCGTCGCCGGCACGCCACGCCGGGCCGGCATCGATGAGAATCCAATGTCCGTGCGGCGTTCGGAGGCCGATCGCGTCGCCCTGGCCGACATCCATCATGTGTAGCTCGAGCTCTCCGGATACCGCGGGCGCCAGCGGAAGCCAAACAAGCGCCGCCACCGCCGACGCGGCGATCCCGAGAGGAGCTCGCCATTCGCGCGACGCACACGCTACGATCACCGCCCCGGACATGAGCGCCGTGATCGCGGTCGCAACAGCGGTTGGCGCAACGGGAATCGAAGCACCGGGAATCGACGCGGCTCTGCTCGCGACGAGAGTGAGCCCGGCGAGGAGCGGGTGGGCCGCGTCGGCAAAGATCGACGCCAGCGGATGGATCGGCGCGGTGAGCATGCCGGCGAAGATCATCGGCTGTGCGAGCTCGAGCAGCGGCGTCGCCGCGAGGTTACTCAGCGGCGCGACGAGACTCACACGGCCGAAGACCCACGCCACGATCGGCGCCGACCCGATCGTCGCGATCGTGGTCCCGATGAGGGTAAGGACGACCGACTTGAGCAGCCAGTGGAGGCGGTGCACGCCGATCCGCCGGCTGACGATCCCCGCCGAAATCATCGACGCTACACCGACCACGCTCAGCTGGTACCCGGCGTCGAGCACCACGCGCGGATCGAACAGAGGCTGGCACGCACCGACGGTGACGATCGCCCAACGAGAGGTCGGTCGCTGAGCGATGCGCGTCGTCAGCAGCACGGTGAGCATGGCCGCAGAACGCACCGCGGGCACCGGCGCCCCGATGACGGCGACGTACAGAATCACAGCGGCGATCGTGACGATCGCAGCGCGTCGCCGCGGCACGCCGATCAATTGCAGCGCGATCTCGATCGCCAGCGCGATGATGCCGACGTGGAGTCCCGCGATGGCGAGGATGTGCGCTAGTCCGGCGGTGGCGAATTGATCGCGGAGCTCGGGCGAGAGGTCGTGGCGGTCCGCGACCAGTAGCGCGCGGACGAGCGGCGCGTCCGATTGGAAGGTGCGGTCGATTGCCGCTCCCGCCGCGTTGCGCCAACGCGCGAGCAGCGACGGCCCGCGAATCGTCCGCAGCTCGGCGTGCTGAACGAGGAGACCGCGCGTGGTGGCGACGACATCGCCGCGCGCAACCACGATCGAACCGGCGACGGCGCGGCCCTCGTCCGCCGAAATGGACACGGACCCACCGCACGGAACGATCTCTCCGCGACCGAAGCCGCCCTCGTCGACGTCGTGGTCGAGCAGAATCGTCAAGGCGGGGCGACGCGCCGCGTCCTTCGCGCAGATGAAGTCGTCGGTCGCCAGGTCATGCGCAACGACACTCCCCGCGATTGCCAACGCACCGAACGTCGTCGCGACGGTCTTGTCGCGGAGGGCGCCCACCGCGGCCGCACCGGCGACCGCCGCGCCGATCAGGATCAGTGACCCCTGAAACCCGGCGAGCAGCCCCACGAGATACGCACCGAGGGAGTATGCGACGAGCGGCATCTCGTCATGGTCGCCGCGGCCCGCCGCCGAGCCGTCATCGTTTCATTGCGACCCGTACGATTGTCGTTCGGGGTCAGACTCCAATTACAGTTTACTAATAGGAGTCGGACGTCGGCTCAGCCGGCGAGCGGCAGGGGCTGACGTTCGCGCACGATCTGGCCGGTGAAAGTCGAACCGGTGGTACCGGTGAGCTCGACCGTTGCGTAGCTGCCGAGCATCGAAGCATCGCCGGGAACGAGCACGGTCTTGAAGTCGCGCGTGCGTGACATGATCAGAGCGTCGCCTCGACGCGCCTCTCGCTCCATCAGCACTTCGTACCGACGACCGAGCTGCTGAAGGTTGGTCGTGCGCGCGATGCCGCGGATCGTGCCGACCAAGCGGGCCAACCGCTCGCTCGCCACTTCGTCCGGAACGGTGAGCTCGGCCGGCATGCGCGTAGCCGGGGTGCCGTCGCGCGGCGAAAACTTGAATGTGAAACCGTCGGCGAAGCCGACCTCGCGCACCACCTCGAGCGTCTCTTCGAAATCCTCGTCCGTCTCGCCCGGGAAGCCGACGATGACGTCGGTCGTCAGCGACAATCCGGGAATCGCCGCGCGCAGCTTGGCCACGCACTCCAGATAGCCTTCGCGCGTGTAGCGCCGGAGCATGCGTTTGAGCACACGGGTCGAGCCCGACTGCATCGGCAGGTGGACGTGCTCACAGACCGTATCCACCGTCGCCAGCGCTTCGATCACGCGATCGCTGAAGTCGTTCGGATGCGGGCTGGTGAAGCGCACGCGACGAACGCCCGGAACGCTCCCCACTGCCCGAAGCAAATCCGCGAAATCGCCGGCGCCGTCGTGATACGAGTTCACTGTCTGCCCGAGAAGCACGACTTCGCTCATACCGTCGGCGACGACCGACTCCACCTCGCGCACGACGTCGGCGAGCTTGCGGCTCCGCTCCGGCCCACGCGTCGTCGGCACGATGCAGTATGTGCATCGGTAATCACAGCCGCGTTGCACGGGGATCCACGCCTTCACCTTGTCGAAGCGGCGCGGTTGGAAGTCCTCGTAGTGCTCCTCCAGATCGAACGTCGTCGCGATCGTCCGTTCGCCCTGTCGCGCGCGCTCGATCAGCTCCGGCAACGCGCGATATCCATCCGGACCGAGCACCACGCTCACGTGCTTCGCCTTCTTGAGAAGCTGTGGGCCAAGGCGCTGCGCCATACAACCGGTGACGCCGACAATGGCGCCGGGCTTCATGTCGCGCCGCAGTTCGCCCAGGCGACCAATGACGCGCTGTTCCGCGTGGTCGCGAATCGCGCACGTGTTGACGAGAATGACATCCGCGCCGCTCGGACTATCCACGGCGTCGTAGCCATGTGCCGCCAACTTTCCGAGCATGAGCTCGGAATCGCTGACGTTCATTTGGCAGCCGTAGGTCTCGACGTAGACCGTGGAGCGCCGCTCGCAAGTCATTCTTGCAAAATAGCTTGCGCGTTCGACATCGGATAGGCTGTCAGGGCGCCGGCGGCGCGCCGAACTACCATGGCGCCGGACGCATCTCTGTCGAGCACCCCGACGAATCGTTCACCCGGTTGCGCCGCTTCATCTCCCAACGCGACGGTGAGATAGTCGCCAGTCACAACCTCTCGCCGCCGTCCACGGCCCACCACGATCGCGTCCACCAGTCCGCCAACGCGCCGCGCCGCATAAGCGCTGGCCTTTTCGGCCCCGAGGTGGCGCAATTCCGCCGCTCGCCGCTCGGCGACGGCGGGCAACACCGGCGCGCCAAGTCGCGTCGCGGCAGTCCCGGGGCGCGGCGAATAAGGAAAGACGTGCAGGTAGGTGAACGGCAAACGCTCGATGAGGCGGAGCGTTTGCTGGTGGTCGGCGTCGCTCTCGCCGGGAAAGCCTGCGATCACGTCGGCGCCCAGTCCGAGAACCTCCATCCGCGTCGCCAGTCGCTCGACCCCGCGCGCGTACGTCGCCGACGTGTACCAGTGACGCCCCATCCGGCGCAACACGGCATCTGAGCCAGATTGAAGCGGTGCGTGGATGTGGGGCACGAGACGAGCGGGCTCGCCCGCGAGGAGGTCGAGCAATTCGTCATCCAACTCCGTCGCTTCGATCGACGAAAGACGGAACCGGGCCGACGGTAGCTCGCGGATCAATCGCGTCATCAGCGCGCCGAGCGTCGATCCGAGATCGACGCCGTACGACCCGATGTGAATTCCGGTAATCACGATCTCGGCGTGCCGCCCGGCGAGCCGCGTGGCCTCGGCGACAAGCACGTCCGCGCCGCGGCTCCGGTTGGCGCCGCGCGCCAATCGCGTCGCGCAAAAGGTGCAGTGCTCGTCGCAACCGTCCTGAACGCGGAGCAGCGCGCGAGTCCCGCTCTGCGCCACCGTGCCACGCAGCGCGAGCTCCGCGGGCACATCGAGCGCGTCGGCAAGGGCGACGAGATCCGCGCCGGGAACGACACGCTCGACGGTCGGCAGCGCGCGCGCCTGGAGCGATATCGGACGCTGCTCGTCCAGCGCCGCGGCGCAGCCCATCACCACACTTCGCAGCCCAGGACGCTCGCGTGCCGCCCTGCGGACCACCTTGCGCAGCTCGGCTTCCGCTTCCACGGTGACCGCGCAGCTGTTGAACACAGCGACGTCTGCCTCGTGAGGCGACGCCACGACCGTGTGACCGGCGGCGTCGAGCATACCGCGAACCGCTTCCGTGTCGTAGTGGTTCGCGCGGCACCCGAAGGTGCGCAGAAACACTCTCACGCCGGTACCGCGCCTCCGGCGGTCACGCGCACCACCTTGTGCGCGGGAGCGCGCGGCAGCGAGAAGTGGAACGCGCTTCCCTTTCCTTCGCCGGCGCTCTGCACCCAGATGCGGCCGCCGTGCGCCTCGATAACGAGCTTGCAGAACGCCAGGCCCAATCCCGAGCTCCGCGTGCGCGGCATGTTCGGGTTCTTCACGCGCTCGAACTTGCGGAAGATCACCTCGTGATACTCGGGCGGAATTCCCGGACCGTTATCGGCGACGGTGAACAGGATCCCGTCGTCGTTCCGCCGCGCCGACAGCTGAAGCAAGATCGCGGACGCCGAGTGGGTGAGCGCGTTCTGGACCAGGTTGCCGAGGACTCGCTTGAGCAGCGCCTTGTCCGCCTCGAATACCGGAGCGTCGTCCGCCACATCCACGACGGCCGTCGCACCCTCCTGCTGAAAGCGAATCCCCCACTCGTGTACGATCTCGTTGAGCAGCGCCGCCGGCGCGATCGGCTGCGCGTCGAGCGTCATCGTCGCTTCTTCGATCCGCGACACCTCGAGCAGGTCGCCGATCAACGCCAGCAGATCCTCGGCCTTTCCCTCCGCGTCGAGGAGCATGCGTCGCTGATCGTCGTTGATCGAGCCGAAATCGCCGTCGGCCAGCATCTCGATCGTCGCCAGCACCGAAGTGAGCGGCGTCTTCAAGTCGTGCACGATCATCTTCATCAGATCGTCGCGCATCTTCTCGACTTCGCGCAGCTTTCTGAGCGTGTCCTCGAGCGAGTCGGTTGCTGCCTTGAGCTTGAGCAGGCTGCGGACGCGCGCGCCGAGTACGAGGCGGTTGTGCGGCTTGGTGAGGAAGTCGTCGCCGCCCGCCTCGATCGCCTTCACGCGATCGGTCGTGTCGTTCAGCGCGGTGACGAAGATGACCGGAATGCGCTTCGTGCGCGGGTCGCGCTTGATGCGCCGGCAAACTTCGAAGCCGGTCGAGCGGTCGTCCACCCCCAGATCGCCCGCCGGCATCGATACGTCGAGAATGCAGAGATCCGGCCGGTGCTCGAAACACGCGGCGAGTGCCGACGGTCCATCCGCGGCGGCGATGGCGCGAAAGCCAAGAACGTGAAGCTGGTCGAACAGGAGCTCCACGTTCGCCGCGACGTCGTCGGCGACCAGAATCAGCGGCGCATCGGCTGGCGGTGTGGATGGCTCCATGGAGCGGTCACGGACGAATGCTGAGTCCGATGCTGATGGTCCAAGCTCTCTCGGTCACCGGTACGTCGGCCGTGCGAATCGCGTGGATCAGCGCGACGTCGGCCAGGGCGCGCTGATTGGCGAACGTCGTTCCGAAGCCGGCGGTAAAGCTCTTCTCCGTTACGGTATTGCTGTCCGCCTGAAATGGAAGGGTGCGGTAGCGGAAGCCGCCGCGCAGAAACACCGTTCGTCCGAGCATTCGCGGGCCCGCCATGTCGGCGCCGACGCTGCTATCCCATCCGTTGACGGCGGTAAATCCCGGACCGCCGAGCGGCCCAAGCGCCGACCAGTTGTCGTGAGCCACACGGACGGCGATCGACGAGTTGGTGATCCCGGTATAGGCGAGCGACGCGCCGAAATGATTCGGCACTTTCGACTTCGTGATCACCGTATCGTTGGACGACATCTGGACGTTGCCGCCCTGTCTGTACGACACGCCGCCCATGAACAACTTCGACACCAGCTCAACGCCGGCCGAGGCGGCGAAACCGGTGAAGCCGAACAGGCGCTCTTCGGTGAACGTCGCGAACTGCGAAGAATCGGTGAACGACTGCGTGGTCGCGATCAGATTGTGCCCGACGATGCCGTGCACGCCGATGCCGACGCGAAGCCAGTTCGTGGGAATCCACGCGCCGGCGATGCGCACGTCGTCCATGGCGCCGTCCACGCGCTCCCGGTTCGTCGTCTCGACCCGCTCGCTGCTGTTGATTGGCTCGGTCGACGGGAATATCGTCGTCGACGTCCGATCGAGGAGCGTCGAGGCGCCTAAGCCAAGCACCCACGACTTGATCGGAATCGCGCCGAAGACAACCGGATAGCGAGCTGTCGTCGTTCGGTCGATGCCCCCCGACGACGACACCGATCGGTACTCCGGCTCGATTTGAAAATTGATCAGACGTGTGCCGATCATCGATATCGTCGCCGGATTCACCGGCGACAGTGGATCGATTTCCGCGATCGATCCGCCGGTGCCCCAGGCCCGCGAGCTGAGTTGGCCCGTGGGAAACCCAAAACCCTGCGTGCTCAGGGCGGCCTGCCCCGACGCCACGCTCGCCAGCGTGGCCGCGAGGCCGAACGCGAGGCCGGCGGAGATTGATCGCGTCATTTCGGAAGCCCGATGTTGACCTGCGGGACGTACGTGATGCGAAGCTTCGGGCGCACCGCGGCCGGCGCTTCCATCGAGAAGAAATCGATCTCCGCGGGAAGTTGCGCCTCCGATCCGCTCAGCATGCCGATCGCGTTCGGACTCACCTCTTCGGTCGTGTTATGCCACGTGCGCACGAGACCGACGATTTGGAACGCGCGCTGCCCGCTGTCGCCGGGCGCCAAGCGCAGCGAGTCCAAGCCGAGGAACCCACCGCCGCTGACAAAGCGCAAAACGGTGCCCGCATCGTTGACCACGGGCGACGCCAGGATCGCCACGGGGAACACCCAAACCGAGTCGCGCGGATTGACGCCGCGGTTGGGCAACTGCGTCAGAATAAGCGTCGCGCGAACGATCGTCGTCGAATCGACGATGCGCGGCGGGATGTTGAATCGGAACAGTGTCCGACGCGACGGAAGGCCGCCGACCGCCAACCGGCTGGCCGGAGTCGTCGTGTTGCCTTGCAGCACGATCGTGTAGTCGCGGAGCGGTCCCGCGATGAACGGCACATTCGGCGGTGTATTCGAGAGCGGCTGGATGACCAGCGGGTGCACCGCCGTATCGGTCGAGACCTTGAGGCGCAACGTTCCCGGGTTGCCGTTGAGCGACGTTCCGATGCGCACGTCGTATCCCTGCGCGGATACGAGCCGGAGCCCGACGCGAAGGTGCGTGCCGTTCGTGATCCGGTCCTTCACGCTGTCCGTCGAGATCGGAATGCGCAGTGTGTCGAGCAGCGACTCGGGCGCGAATGTCTTCGCGCCGAGCAATCGGCTCGGACGGAAGAGCGGCGCCAAGGCGGCCACCGCGGTGTCGCTCGCCGTCGTATCGACGTTGTACGCCTCGATCGTGATCGGAACCTTCGGACGATGTAGGCTGTCCGGCTTGTCGATCGGCAATACGATCTGCGCGGTATCGATGTGCGAGATGAGACTGTCGGCGCCGTTCCCGGCCGTGAAGTTTCCTTGCAGCGTGTCGAAACGGATGATCGCGCGCGTCTGCACGGTGTCGCCGTGCGACGAAAGCATCAAAAACGTCTCCGACCCAATCGGCGGAATTCCGAGCACGGTCGTGTCGCTCGCGACTGCGTCGAGGACCGTGTCGACAAGATTGATTTCCTGCTCCGGACAAAGGAGCGGGCAAGACTTTCCGGCATCCAGCTGTTCACTGCACGCCGCGATGGCGACGGTCAGCAGCGCGACCATCGTCAGGGCGAACTTCCGATTCAAGACAGACTCTCCTTTCATTGCCGGCTCAGGGACTGTGGGGTGAACGCTTGGGGCAGGAGTGCATCGAGCGTCCACGTCGCTTCACGTCCGCCGCGAGTCACGGCGATGACGAGCATATGAGGAGAAAACTCCTCGAGGACTTGGCGGCACATGCCGCAGGGGGGGGTGGGCTCCTCCGCCTCCGTCGCAACGACGATGGCATCGAACCCACGATTGCCGCGTGCCACGGCCGCGGCCACCGCACTTCGCTCCGCGCAAATTCCCGCCGGGAATGCCGCGTTCTCCACATTGCATCCTTCGACGACGCTGCCGTCCGTCGCCAGCAATGCGGCGCCGACCCGGAAGTTGGAATACGGTGCGTACGCACGCTCCATCGCGGCAAACGCGCGCTCGCGCAACACCGTCCGTGTCCGTTCATCGCCGGGAAAATCCGTTCCCGGCCTTTGCTCGACGGTCATTAACGGACGATCAGCTGGCCGAGGAACGACCGACCGCGCCCCCGGAACGCCACGCCGAGCCATTCCGCGACGGTAGCGCCGAGGTCCGAGAACGTATCCCGACGGCCGAGTGACACGGAATCAACCGCGGGCCCGATAGCCAGAAGCGGTACGTTTTCACGCGCGTGGTCGGTCGACGGGGTCGTTGGATCGTTGCCGTGATCGGCAGTGATGAAAAGCAGATCGTCCTCGCGTAGCAAAGCCAGCAGTTGCGGAAGTGCCGCGTCAAACTCGCGGAGTGCCCCGTAGAACCCCGAAGTGTCGTTCCTGTGCCCGAAAGCTTGGTCGAAATCTACCAAGTTGGTGAAAAGTAACCCACTTACCTCGCTGGCCAGCCACTCGCACACCGCGGCGATTCCCTCGGCGTTGTTTGCGGTGTGGCGCGAGGTGATTCCCCGCCCCGCAAACAAATCATCGACCTTTCCAACTCCCGTTCGCGCGATGCCGCCAGCGGCGAGCGCGTCCAGAAGTGTTTCGCCGGGCGGGGCGATGGAATAATCGCGCCGGTTCTTCGTTCGGCGGTAGGAACCCGGTGTTCCGATAAACGGACGGGCGATGACACGAGAGACATCATGGGGTGCCACGAGCTGACGCCGCGCGGTCTCGCAGCCGGAGTACTGCTCACTGAGCGGAATGACCTGTTCGTGCGCCGCGAGTTGAAAGACCGAGTCAGCCGACGTGTAGAGGATCCATGCGCCGGTTCGCTGATGCTCGGGACCGAATTCGTCGATCACCGCCGTCCCGCTGCCGACGACGTTCCCGATCACCGCACGGCCGGTCGCTCGCGCGAACTCCGTGACGACTTCCTGCGGGAAGCCGTTCGGATACGTCGGAAAGGGCCGCGACAAATGAAGGCCGGCAATTTCCCAATGTCCCGTCGTGCTGTCCTTCCCGGCCGATCGCGGTTGCATCAGGCCCCAACTGCCGGAAGGCGCGGGCGACGCTGGAACGCCCTCGATCGGGGCGATGTTGCCGAGTCCAGCGCGCTGCAGATTCGGCAACGACATGCCGCCGACAGCCCGCGCGAGATTCCCGAGCGTATTGCTCCCGACGTCGCCGTACGCCGCCGCGTCGGATGCCTCGCCGATGCCGACACCATCGAGGACGATGATCGCCGCGCGCCGACTCATCCCTCGGCCTCGACGTATCGGCGCGGAAGGCGGCCACGCAGGCCGGTGAGAACCTCGTACGGGCTCAACTCGCCGACCCGCGCGATTTCGCCGACGTCGATTCGATCGTCGCCGTCCGCTCCGATCAGCGTGGCGACGTCGCCGACCTCGCATGGTAGGTCGGTCACGTCGACCATCGTCATGTCCATCGTAACGACGCCGACCACCGGCGCGCGGCGCCCGCAGATCAGCACCTCGGCGCGGTTGCCGAGAATCCGCCGATAGCCATCCGCGTAGCCGATCCCCAGCGTCGCGATTCGACGGCGACTCGGCGCGCGGTATGTGGCGCCGTAGCTCACGCCTTCGCCGGCCGCGATGAATCGCGTCTCGACGATCCGCGCGCGAACCGACACCACGGGCTCCGGCTCGATTTGCGGCGAGTTACCGCTGCCGACCCCGTACAGAAAGATCCCTGGCCGGGCGAGCGACCAGCGCGACGACCCGCGGTGCTCGACGGCCGGACTGTTCTCGGCGTGGACGAGCGTCGGGCGAAATGGGAGACGCGCCAACGCCTCGTCGAAACGTCGTTCTTGCTCGCCGCGCGATTCGTCGTTCTGCTCGGCCGAGTGAAAGTGTGTGAACACAGCTTCGGGCGGGTGACCCGAGAGCAGCTCGCGGAGCGATTCAATTTCATTCCACTGGACTCCGGCGCGGTTCATCCCGGTGTCGATCGCGAGCTGCCAGGGAAGCCGCGTCGGCAACCACCGCTCGAGCGCCGTCTTGTCGGCCAGCGCCGGCGTGAGACGCGCACGAATAGCCGCGTCGAAATCGCCGGGGAGCAGCGGAGTGAACACGACGATCGGGCGGGTGATCGACGCGGTGCGAAGCTCCTCGCCTTCGGTCGTCGTCGCGACGCCGAATCCCCATGGATCCAGCTCGTCGAGCAGGCGCGCGACCCGAACGGCGCCGAGTCCGTACGCGTCCGCCTTGACCATCGGCAGCAGCGGCACGCCGGCGTGTGCGGCGAACGACGTGGCGTTTCGTAACAACGCGCCCAGGTCGATGTCGACCCAGGCGCGACGCATCAAGCTGTGCATTGTCCAGAATTGCGAGGGCGGGTAGTATACCGGACCCGAGGAGTCTTATGCAAGCTAAACCAACACTTGAAGATACGCTCGCGTTGATGCGCGATCTCCGCGCGCGCTGCGAGTGGGACGCGGCGCAGACGCACGAATCGCTGCGGCCCTACTTGATCGAGGAGGCGTACGAAGTCGACGATGCGATTCGCGGCGGAGACGATGCGCGTCTGCGCGAGGAGCTCGGTGATCTCCTGCTCCAGATCCTGTTTCACGCCGTGCTCGCCGAAGAACGCAACGCGTTCAGCATGCAGGATGTCGCCGAGGGATTCATCACCAAGATGAAAGGTCGACACCCGCACTTGTACGGCGACGGGGTAAAGCAGCCATGGGAGCAGATGAAGGCAAAGAAGCGGGATAGCATCGTCGACGGTCTGCCCGCCGATCTTCCGGCCCTTCACCGCGCCTTTCGCCTCCAGGATCGCGCGGCGGGCGTTGGCTTCGACTGGCCGGATGTCGACGGTCCGATCGAAAAGGTCGAGGAGGAGTTGCGCGAAGTTCGCGGCGAGCTCGCCGAGCGTCGCGCCGAGCCTTTAGGGGCACCGCGCTACGACGCCGCGCATGAGCGGCTCGAGGGGGAGCTCGGGGATCTTCTGTTCGCCGTCGTGAACCTTTGCCGCAAGGCCGACGTCCATCCCGCGCTCGCTCTCGACAAGGCCAACGTGAAATTCGCCCGCCGTTTCGCCGGCGTCGAGCGACTCGCCGCCGAGCGAGGGCTCAAGGTCGGCGCGGCTTCCCTCGCCGAGCTAGACGCGTTGTGGGACGAAGTGAAGGCGACCGAGTAGACCGAGCGGTGAGCTCGCGGTCAGGGCTTCAGCCGGTGCATCATCCGTGGGAACGCGATCACCTCACGGATGTGGGGCAGCCCGCAGATCCATGCGACGGTGCGCTCGAGGCCGAGGCCAAAGCCGGAGTGCACGAACGTCCCGTACTTTCGCAAATCCAAATACCACCCGTACGCGTCGACGGGCAGCCCTTCTTCGTGGATGCGATGAAGGAGCCGGTCGTAGTCGTCCTCGCGTTGTGACCCACCGATGATCTCGCCGTACCCTTCGGGCGCGAGGCAGTCGTCGCAGAGGACGGTGCGCGGATCCTCGGGATTCTCCTTCATGTAGAACGCCTTCGCCTCCTTCGGATAGTTCATCACGAAGACGGGCCGATCATAGTCGGCGACGAGCAGGGCTTCATCCTCGGCGCCCAAATCCTCGCCCCACGTGATGCCGCTCCCCTTCCCCTGCAGGATGGTGACCGCGTCGCTGTAGTTGACGCGGTGGAAGGGAGGCTTCACTCGTTCGAGCGGCGCCGTGTCGCGCTCCAACTCCCGTAGCTCGGCTGCCCGACGCTCGAGACAGCGCTCGACGAGGTACGACACGAAATCTTCCTGCAGCCGCATGTTGTCGGCCGAGTCATTCCACGCCACCTCGGGCTCGATCATCCAGAACTCGGTGAGGTGCCGGCGCGTCTTCGATTTCTCGGCGCGGAACGTCGGTCCGAAGGTATAGATGCGCCCGAACGCCGCCGCCGCCGCTTCGCCGTAGAGCTGACCGGTCTGGGCGAGGTAGGCATTCCCTTCCTCGAAGTACTCCGTCGAGAACAGTCCGCTGCGCTCACCGATCGCCGCGGTCAGGATCGGCGTGTCGATGCGCAGGAAGCCGCGACCGTAGAAGAAGTCGTGGATCGCCTGCTCAATTTCATTGCGGATCGAAAAGATCGCGCGTACCCGGTTGCTGCGGAGCCAGAAGTGCCGATTGTCGAGCAAGAAGTCGATTCCATGCTCCTTCGGCTGAATCGGGTAGTCGATCGGGCTCGTCCCGATGACGGTGAGGCCGGTCACACCGAGTTCGTGACCTCCGGGGGCGCGGGGTTCAGCGCGCACCTCGCCTGTTACATGGACGGAGGTTTCGAGCGTGAGCTCCTTGAAGCGCTCCCACACTTCCTCGGGGAGCTGCGTCTTCACGAAGACGGTCTGCACAATGCCGGTGCCGTCGCGGACCACGGCAAATGCGACTTTGCCGGAGGAGCGGACGTGCGTGATCCAGCCACGGACGGTGACTGTTTGTCCAACGTGTTGCGAAAGGTCGACAATGCGCGGCGTGGGGTCGGCCATGTGCGAGGCGCGCGGCGGGAGACTGTAAACGTGGTTGGCTTAGCGAGCTTTAACGCTATACCTGGCCTGGGGCCCGTGGTACCCCTCAGGCCGACGTCGCCTTCTCGGCGTCGTCCTTGCATCGGTGGATCGCAACCTGAACGCTTTGCACCCCCGATGACCCTGCGCTCGAGGCTCGTCTTTGGTCTCGTCACCATTGCGATAATCCTCGTTGGTCCACTCGTCTTCGCGGTGTCGTCGCTTTTTCGACTGCGAACCGACGCGCTGCAACTCCGCGAAACCGAGATCGCCGCGCTGATCGTTCTTGGCCGTCTGCGCGACGGCCTGAACGACCTGCGCCGCGAGGAACTGGCCCTGCTCTTCTCGCACGACTACGCGACGAGCGCCGCCATGGACCGCGAACTGTACCACGCCGACCGTCTGGCCGACACGCTGGCGCATTACAATCTTCCCACCTTCGCATCGGACATCGCAACCTCGATTCATCTGATCGCCGCCGCCGCGCCGTCGGAATCCCGCGCGGCGGTCGCCGGCAACGCGAAGCTCGCCGACTCGCTCTCCGAGCACGCCTTTGTCCCGGCGCTCAGCCGCGCCGATTCGGTCGTTCGCGCCGCGGAGCTCAAAGTCCGCGAGCGGACGTCGCAGCGCGTCGAAGATGAGACAACGCGCATCGCCTACATCACGTCGGCGTCGATTGGCGCCCTGCTGCTCGCGCTTGTCATCGCGGCGTTCGTTTCCGTTTGGTTAACACGATCGATCAGCCGCCCGATCTTCGAGCTGCGCTCCGGCATGCGCGCCGTGGCTGACGGGGATCTCAGCTACCGGCTCAAACCCTCTCCGTCCCAGACCGAGGAGTTCAGGCAGCTCGCGGCGAGCTTCGACGAGATGACGCGACAGCTCACGGAGCTGGACAAGCTGAAAGCGGAATTCGTGTCTGTCGCGTCGCACGAGCTCAAGACGCCGATCAACGTCATGATCGGCTACCTCCAATTGCTCGAGGAAGGAGTGTACGGCCGCGTCGATCAACGGCAACAGGAAGTCCATCGAACGCTCGTTACCCAGGCGCACGTGCTGCTCAGGCTCGTCAAGCAGCTGCTCGATGTCAGCCGATTCGAGGCAGGCGGCGGACGACTCGAGCCGCGGGCGGTCTCGTTGAACCGACTGGTATCCGACCTGGAACGCGCCTTTCACGTGCTCGCCGTACAGCGTGAGATCGACTTCCGCGTGGAGCGCGAGCCCGGTCTTCCCGACGAGGTGTTCTGGGATGCGGATCGCGTCAACGAGGTGCTGGGAAACCTCCTCTCGAACGCGTTCAAGTTCACCCCGCATGGCGGCACCGTCGAGCTCATTCTCGAACCGATGGACGATGACGCCGTTCTCATGCGGGTGCACGACACCGGGGCCGGAATCCCCCCGGAACAGCTCCCCCGGATCTTCGAGAAGTTCTATCAGGCGGACAATCAACGGTCTGCTCGGGCCGCCGGCTCCGGCTTGGGACTTGCCATCGCAAAGCAGATTGTGGAGGCCCACGGAGGGTCCATTCTGTGCGAGAGCACGCCTGGGGTCGGTACCACCTTCTCAATCGCCCTACCCACACGGGTAACTGGGCGTCATACGTCGCAGCGCCCCCTACCGGTGCCGGTTTGAGGGTCGGACGCGCGGTCCGCGCCATGTTGTGCGTCGCATCGCTCGCCTCGAGCGCTTGCAACCGCATGCTGCAACCCAATCCGGCGCCCGCCGCCGATCGGGAGTGGCCGCAAACCTTGGCCAACGCGCAGGAACGCGCCGGCCGCGGCGACTTCGATGTCGCGGACAGCCTTCTCGGCCAGTTCGCGCGGCGGCACGCCGGCACTCATAACGCCGGCGAGGCGATCTTCTGGCAGGGCGTCTTCCGTCTCGATCCAAGCAATCGTAACGGTTCGCTCAGTGTCGGGTTGGCCACGCTGGACGCGTACTTGGCCGACCCTCGCCCGCACGATCACGCGATCGAAGCGATTACGCTGCGCCGCGTCGCGGCGCAGCTAGACGCCGCGAATCGCCTGGCGGCGTCCGCGAGCAACGCCGCGCATGAGGTGGCGACCAACTCGCCAACCCGAGCTGCGACGGGCTCCGAAGCAAAAACCGCTGACGCGAACGCCGACGAGATCAAGCGGTTGAAGGACGAGCTCGCGAAAGCGAACGCCGAGCTCGAACGCATCAAACGCCGCTTGGCGCAGCCGCCCGGGAAGAACTAAAGCGCTTCAGCCGACGCGGAAAAGCTCGAGCGATTTGGCGTAGCGGTCGCCGAGCACGCGTCGCAGCGAGGCGTGTTCCTTTCGCGCCAGATCCGGATCGCGCCCCAGCAGCCGCTCCGCCGCGGCGCGCGCGCTCTCGTTCAGCGCCTCGTCGCGCAACGGATCGGCGATGCGGAACGTCGGCACGCCGCTCTGACGCTCGCCGAACAAATCGCCCATGCCGCGCAGCCGCAAATCCTCCCGGGCGATCTCGAATCCGTCTTCGGTACGCACGAAGATCTGCAGCCGCTCGGCGACGTCGGGACTCACATCGCCGAGGAGGATACAGTACGACTCATCGGCGCCACGCCCAACGCGACCGCGCAACTGATGCAGTTGCGACAGCCCGAACCGTTCAGGGTGTTCGACGAGCATGACCGTGGCGTTCGGGATATCGATGCCGACCTCGATGACCGTAGTCGCGACGAGAATGTCGATCTGGCGATCGCGGAAGCGACGCATGATGTCGTCGCGCTCGTCTCCCGGAATGCGGCCATGGAGCAGCGCGAGCCGGCGGTGCGAGAAGGCGCCGGTGCTCAACGTCTCGAACATCGTCGTCGCGGCTTTGAGATCGGTCTTCTCCGACTCCTCGATCACCGGATAGACGATATACGCCTGTCGACCCAGCTCGATCTGCCGGTCGATGAACTGCAACACGCGCGCTCGACCGGACTCGCGTCGCAGTGCGGTCGTCACCGGCAGTCTGCCCGGCGGGCGTTCGTCGAGCATGCTCAGATCGAGATCGCCGTACAGCGTGAGCGCGAGCGAACGAGGGATGGGCGTGGCGGACATGAGCAGCACGTCCGGAAACTCGCCCTTTCCGGCGAGCGCCTTGCGTTGTTCCACGCCGAAGCGGTGCTGCTCGTCGATCGCGGCGAAACCGAGGTTGGAGAATTGCGTCGCTCCTTGCACCAACGCGTGTGTGCCGACGACGAGCGCGGGCTCGTTGGTCGCCAATCGCGCCGCCGCCGCTTTTCGTTCGCGAGCCGACAAG
Organism: Gemmatimonadaceae bacterium; assembly: GCA_035535975.1. Lineage (GTDB taxonomy): Bacteria > Gemmatimonadota > Gemmatimonadetes > Gemmatimonadales > Gemmatimonadaceae > JAQBQB01. The sequence continues at coordinate 25,400 of DATLPC010000078.1, forward strand.
CTCCCCGTGATCAGCAGCGGCTCGATCCCCAATGGGGCGAGGAGCTGCGTCATCGAGTCGCGGTGCTGTTCGGCGAGCAGCTCGGTCGGCGCCATGATGGCCGCTTGATAGCCGTTTTCGATCGCGAGCAGCGCGGCGAACAGCGCGACGACGGTCTTCCCGCTGCCCACGTCTCCCTGGAGCAAGCGCTGCATCCGGCGCTCGCTGCACATGTCGGCGAAGATCTCGCGGACGGAGCGCACTTGCCCGTTGGTGAGCTGGAAGGGGAGCGACTCACGAAGTCGCGTCGTGAGCTCGCGCTTGTTGGCGAAGTGGATGCCGGTTCGCTTCTCGCGCGCCAGGTCCTTTGCTCGCTGATGGAGCACGTGAACGAAGAACAGCTCCTCGAACGCCAGCCGCGCGCGTCCACGCATCGCCTCGGCGATCGTCGACGGTCGGTGGACCATCCGGAGCGCCGTCGCGATATCGGGCACGTCCGCCGCGGCCACGATGTCCGGCGGCAGGTACTCGACGACGAGCGGAAGCAGCCCGTCGAGATGCGCGTCGACGATCGAGCGAATCTGCTTGAACGACAGCCCTTCCGTGGCGGGATAGACCGAGAGCACGCGACCGCCCATGGTCGTCGCCGCCTCGTCGCCGAGGTTGACATGTTCTCGCGGCTGGAGCTGACGTCCGTGAAAAAAGCGGACATTGCCGGTGACCAACAACACGTCGCCTTTGGAAATCGCGCGATCGAGAAATGGCTGGCCAGGCCATGAGACTTCTATCATTCCTGAATCGTCGCGAAGCACCGCCTGGAAGATGCGGAGGCCTTTGCGCGTCGGGATGATTCCCTTGGAGATGACCGTCCCGATGACCGTGCCGTGCATTCCCGGCTCGAGGCTGCTGATCGGCGCGACGGTGCTCGCGTCCTCGTAGCGGTGCGGCACGTGGTACAACAGATCGCCGGCGGTGACGATCCCCAATCGACGCAGCGCCTCCGCCCGCGCCGGGCCGACCCCCTTGAGATACGTGACCGGCGTGTCGAGAAAGAGGCGCTGCGGCCGGGGAGAGGAGCGATCAGTCACGCTCGCCATCGGTCGCGATCGCCCGGCTACTCGTCGCTGAGCAGCGCCTGTGCGAATTCACGCGCCTCGAATGGCTCGAGGTCATCCGCTGCCTCGCCGACGCCGAGAAACTTCACGGGGACATCGATCGCCTCGTGGACCGCGACGACCACACCGCCACGCGCCGTCCCGTCCAGCTTCGTGACGACGAGACCTGTGACCGGCACCGCGGCGGTGAACGTCTTCGCCTGCTGCACCGCATTCTGGCCGATCGTGCCGTCGAGGACGAGCAGGGTCTCATGCGGAGCGCCGGGCAGTCGCTTCCGGATCACGCGCGCGACCTTGCGCAGCTCCTCCATCAGCCCTTCGCTCGTGTGCAACCGCCCCGCGGTATCGACGATGAGCACGTCCACCCCGCGGGTCGTGGCGGCATCGATCGCGTCGAAGGCCACGGCGGCCGGATCGGCCCCCGCCTTCGATCCGACGAACGTCGCGCCGGTTCGCTCCGCCCACAATCGCAGCTGATCGATCGCGCCGGCGCGAAAGGTGTCGCCCGCGGCGACCATGACCCGCTTTCCTTCGCGGCGGAACCGGTCGCTCAACTTCCCGATGAATGTCGTCTTTCCCGCGCCATTGACGCCGACGACGAGAATGACCGTCGGCGGTGAATCGGCCAACGTCAGGCGCGCGTCGCTGTTGCCGGCGGAAAGCGCTGCCTCCACACCCTCCGACAGCGCGTCGCGAAATTCGTCCTGCGTTCGGACCTGTCCGCGCGCCGCGCGCCGCTCCACGTCCTCGACGAGACGCAGCGTCACCGGGACGCCGAAGTCCGCCTCCAGCAGCAGTTGTTCGAGATCCTCGAGCGATCCCGGCGCGACACCACCGCGCGCCATGACCGCCACGTCCATGAGCGCGATGTCTTTGATCTTCTGCCAGAGCGAACGCTTCGGGACATCACCTGATTTGCGAAGGAGCCGCATCTATTCCATTCCCGTCATCGCAGACCATGCCGGCGGCGGAGCAGCCACTCGGCACACAGCATCAATATCGCCAGCGCGTACGCCCAACCGGCGCCGCGGAGCCGCGGGGCCGTATCGGCAGAGAGCGCGCCGCGCTGTCGTGCCGCCGAGATCCGTGGCGCGCGCGGCAGCCATTCGCGTGAGGCGTTCACGGCCAGCAAGGTCTTTCCGCCCTGCGTCGTCACGTCGTAGATCCCTGCCGGCAGCGGCTTGCTCTCGACCATGTTCGCATCAGGTGGAAAGCGGAGCGTCAGCGAATCCACGCGTGTGCCACCACGCAAGCGCAACGTCAGCGCAACGACCGAATCCACAGCCGAACCCTTCCGCCATCGCACCGGTTCGCCGGCGTGAACGACACGATCGTCGGGCACCGCCGCCCGCCGATCGGCGCGCTCGGCGGCCAGCCAGTCGAAAATGCCGCCCCAAAACGCCGTGAAGGCGTCAGCCGCGACACCACCGCGAAAGCGCCATCGCCACAGCCCCGCGGCGGCGACCACCGCGACGCGACGAGGCGAATCCGTTCCGACGACGAGCGGCTTCCGTTCGTCGCCTCGACCGCGCCGCGTCTCGACGCCCGTCCAGTTGCCGGTCGGCGATTGTGCAGCCTCGGCAACCGGTGGGAGGCTGTCCCAAACCACGCCGGACAGGGCCGGCGCAATCGGCGACGCCGGCGCCGACGCCGGATACCATTCGCCGTCGGTCGACGACGTCACGATCAGGGCGAGCGGCCCCGAGGTCGCGCGCCGCGGATCACCGAACGCCGACGTGTCTCCGTGAATCACGGCAACGGGCGCGTCGTGCAACGCCTGTCGGACTTCGGCTTCGGGAACGGGACTGAACGAACCCTCGTTGCGCCACTCGCCGGGCGCGACTTTCCAATAGCCGCGCGTTGGGATGCCGAGCGAACCACGCAGCACGGCCAGCGCGTAGCGCGCGTCGAAATCCGGCGAGGTCGACGCGAACACCGCGCTCGCGGCCCGCGAGACGTCGACCGCCACCGCCAACGTATCATTGCGGTGCTCGGCGTCCTCGGCGGCAGTCGAGACGGCACGCAGTACCTCAGGACCACCGCCGGCCTTGCTCTCGAGCTTGACCTTGATCGAGAGCACGCGCTCGCCAAATGGCGGCAGCGAATCGAACGACTGCTGCGCGATCGACGTTCCCTCCAACGAGAGGGCGAGCGAACCCGGGCGTGATCCAAGTGCGCCGGCCGCGATGCCGACTCGGATTTCCGCCGTGTCGCCGCTGACGACCGCGCGCGGCGCCTCGATCGATGCGACGGCTACATCCCGTCGTGGTTGATGGGAGAGAACGATCAACCGCGAACCGGGCGGAAGCACCTGCGCGGCATCGGGGTCGTCGATCTCGCCGTCGGTGACGATGACGAGCGGATGACCAGCGCCAAGTGCGCGTTCTACTACAGGTCGAAGGACGCTCGCCTGGTCGCGCGGCGCACTACTCGTATCGGCACGTCGAACGGAATCGCCGAACAAGAAAGTCGAATCGGCGCCGGCGCGTTTGACCGAATCCCGCGCCGCTCGCCAGAGCGTTGTATCGCCGCGCGCCATGCTCAGCGACGCATCGAGGGCGACCCACGCCGGAACCGGCTTCGCGAGGCCGGCCGGCGCGTCCAGCAAGAGCGCGACGATGAGCGCAACGGCCCCGGCGCGCAACGCCGCCGTGATCAGGCTCGATACGTTGCGGAGCTCGCGTGGACCATACTGGATGAGCGCGACGATGAGCCCTGCAACGATCGCGAGGAGCCACGGCGACATGCGCGTAACCTAAGTGCTCGGCTCGCGCCGGGCGACGGACTCGTCAGCGTTGCGCGAGTTTGGTCACGCCGGACGTCGGCGTCTCGAGCGAGGCGATCAACTGATCTTTCACGCGCGAGAAATCGTCGCGTTCCCCGGTCGGAATCGGTTCCCCGCCGGCCGATCGAAGGGCGACGCGAGGGTCGCGCTGCTGGCCGTTCACTATCACCTCGAAGTGAAGGTGTGGACCGGTGGCCAGCCCAGTGCTGCCGACATAGGCGATCGTCTCGCCGATCGTCACCCGCGAACCGGTGTGCAGCCCGCGCGCAAAGCGACTCAGGTGCCCATACCGCGTGACGAAGCCATTGCGATGTCGGATCTCGACGACGTTGCCGTACCCGCTGCCCCACCCTTCGCGAACGACGACGCCGTCGCCGATCGCCCGGACGGGTGTCCCGGTGTTAGCGGCGTAATCGGTTCCCTTGTGCAGACGCCAGCCGCCGAGGACCGGGTGTTCCCGGCCGCCGAATACGCTGCTGATGCGCCGGAACTCGAGTGGCGCTCGCAGGAAGGCGGCGCGCATCGATTTGCCGGTCTGATCGAAGTACTCGCCGCTCACCGCCCGGCTGGCGAAGTGAATGGCCTGGATGACCGAGCCGGACAACTTGAACGTCGCGGCGACGACCTTGCCGATTCGCACCGCGCCGCCCGGCGTGACCGAGCGCTCGGCGATGACGCGGAATTCGTCACCCTTCTGGAGGTCGCGGCTCATATCGACGCGATACTCGTAGACGTCGGCGAGGGACCAGGCGAGCTGCTGTCTGGCGCCATCCGGCAGATCGCCCTTCGCGCTCTCGTCCATTGCGTCGTACAGGTTCGAAGCAATAGTTCCGGCGACGACGATCGTGTCGGTCGTCCAGGGAACACGCTCTTCTTCGCCCGCCCAGGAATCGCCGCTGCGGTGGAGGTGAAGTAGCCGGTCGATCGCCAGCTGGAGCGTGATCTCGGACGGAGTCGAGTCCGCGGCCTCGGACTTGAGCGTGACCGGCATTCCGCTCGGAATGCGGCGTTGGTCGAGCGACACCGATGCGGCCGCCTGAACCGCGCGTACCGCCGATGCCTCGGTCAGCCCTCCGCGCTTGAAGAGGGACTGAAGTGATTCACCCCGTCCGAGGGTGTCATAGCGGAGCTTCCAGGCCGGTTGGCCGGCTTGGACCGCGAATACCTCGGCGGGCTTCCGGTCTGGATCGGGAAGAGGTGGGGTAAAGCGAAGCGCGCCGGCCAAAGCCAGCGCGACTAGGGAGTACAGAGCAACTCGGACGAACCCGGGCTTCAATCCATCTGCCTCCGAATGAACGTGGGGATCTCCATGTCGTTGAGATCGCCCTTTTCATTCGTGGGACGGTTGGCGCGGGGAGGCTCGGGATTGCGGTTGACGGGACCGGTGACGCGGGCCGGGCGGGTGTTCGGGAACGGAATGACCGGTGGGCTGCCCTTCGGCATGACGACCGGCGTCTGGATCGGTGTTCCGATCTGGAGCGCGCGATCGAAGCCGGTCGCGATGACGGTGACGCGGATCTCGCCCTGCATCGCCGGCTCGTGGACGGCGCCGAAGATGATTTCGGCGTCGTCGCCGACGGCGTCGTGGATGATCTCGTTGATCTGGTGGACCTCGCCGAGGGTCAGGTCAGCCCCGCCGGTGATGTTGACGAGGACGCCGGTCGCGCCGGAGACGCTGACGTTGTCGAGCAAGGGAGAGCTGATCGCCTGCTGGGCCGCTTCCATCGCGCGGTTCTCGCCGCGGCCGACCCCGGTGCCCATGAGCGCCGAACCGCCGGCCTGCATGACGGTGCGCACGTCGGCGAAGTCGACGTTGACGAGGCCGGTCACACTAATCAGCGACGAGATGCCTTGGGTCGCGTGGAGGAGGACTTCGTCGGCCTTCTTGAGGGCGTCCTGGAACGGGATGCCCTTGCCGACAACGGCCAGAAGCCGCTCGTTCGGCACGACGATCATCGTGTCCACGTTCTTGCGCATGTCGGCGATGCCCTGCTCCGCCTGACGCATGCGCTTACGGCCCTCGAACAGGAAGGGCTTTGTGACGATGCCGACCGTGAGCGCCCCGGCCTCTTTCGCCAACTCGGCGATGACTGGAGCGGCCCCGGTGCCCGTACCGCCACCCATCCCGCAGGTGATGAAGACGAGATCGGCGCTCGACATCGTGCGCGCTACCTCGTCGCGGTTCTCCTCGATCGCCTGCCGCCCGATCTCAGGCCGGGCACCGGCGCCGAGGCCGCGCGTCAGCTTTTTCCCGATCTGGACTTTGACGTCGGACTTGGATTGGAGCAGCGCTTGGGCGTCGGTATTGACCGAGATGAACTCCACACCCTCGAGGTGCTCGTCGATCATCCGGTTGACGGCGTTGCCACCGCCACCGCCGACGCCCACGACCTTCATGCGGGCGTTCTGGGTCGCGCTCTCTTCGAACTCGAAGATCATTGAGAACGGTTCCGTACTTCGAAGGTGGGATCGGACCAACAGGAAGGATGAAACCAGAGCAGCAACGACAGGTCGGTCGACCCACAGCCCGTCGTTCGGGACAAAAGTGCTCGCGCAATATAACAGTTTCTTGCCGTCCGACTACCCCTTTTTCACCGATTCGCGAGGAAACCGAGTAGGCCTTTGGTCCGACTAGTTATCCACAGAACGTGTCGCGCTCACAGAAATTTGATGCGTCGCGCTCCTGGCACAGCGCATCTCCTTTCGGCAACACGCTATTTAGCGTTCAATAATGTGAGAACTAGAAAAAGTCCTGCAGCCAGAACTTGACCTTCGCGGCGATGCCTTCCATCCCCTTCCCGAGCGGCAAACGCCGCGAGCTCGTCACTCCACCCAATGCCACCCGGTTCGCGCCATACTGCGCCAACCCCACCGCCGTCGCGAAGCGCGGCGAGTTCACCGCCTCGATAAGCCCGCCGAGGTGCTCCGACGGCACGCCGACCCGAACGCCCGTGCCGAACACCTCGCTCGCCAACTCCGCCGCTCCCAGCATCGACGCCGCCCCCCCCGTCAGCACTACGCCGGCGCTCAGCTTCCCGCCGAACCCCGCCGCCGACAGGTCCTGCTGAACCAGGTCGAAGACCTCATCCATCCGTTGATGGATGATGTGGGCCAGCAGTTCTCGCGGAATGTGGCGTTCGCCCTGCGCGCCCGTGCTCGGCAGCTGAATCACCTCGCCAGGGTCGATGAGGGGCTCGTACGCGCAACCGTATCGCTCTTTCAGCCGCTCCGCGTCGGCCTGCGTCACTCCCAAACCGTGGACGATGTCACGCGTGACGTTCTTTCCGCCGAACGGAATCGTACCGAGGTGCCGGATCTTCCCTTCGTGGAAGATCGCGAGATCGGTTACACTCGCGCCAACCTCGACTAGGGCGACGCCAAGCTCCTTCTCGTCCTCGGTGAGCACGGCAAGAGCGCTCGCCAGCGGCTCCAAGACGAGCTCGCGCAGCTTGTAGCCCGCCCGCTCCACCGAGCGCCGAAGGTGGATCGGCGGCGAACTGCCGATGGTGACCAGATACATCTCCGTCTCCAGTCGGGTGCCGCTCATCCCGATGGGGTCCCGAATGCCGGTATTGCGGTCGACGGTGTATTCCTGCGGAATCGCGTGCAACAGCTCGCGATCCTGAGGGATGGCCTGGGCGCGCGCCACCTCATTCACGCGATCGACGTCGGACTTGTCGATCTCGTCGTGACTCACCGCCACGATGCCCTTGCTGATCATGGCCTGGGCGTGCTCGCCGGCCATTCCGCAAAAGACCTCTTCGACCTGGACGCCCGCCATCCGTTCGGCGTCTGCCATCGCCTTCTTGATCGAGCGAGTGGTTTCCTCGATGTCGGAGACCATTCCCTGATGCACGCCGGTGGTTTTGGCCTGGCCCACGCCGAGGATCTTGATCGACGGATGCTTCGGGAGGTCGCCCTCCACCTCGGCGATGATGGCAGTCGTCTTCGCCGACCCGACGTCGAGGCCAGCAATGAGTCGTTCCGTATTCATTGAAGTCTGGCGATGACTTGGTCTTTGAACCGAAGATCGATCTCGGCCACCCGGAGCTGCTTCCGAGCGAGGTCCTCCTCGACGGGCGCGACTTCGGCGAGGCGCTCGATCGACACGTCCTGCATGACGCGGATGGGCTCCTTTTCCAACTCGAGGAGAACCTCGTCGCGTCCCGTTCGCCGAACTTCGCTGATTCGAGCGTAGAACTCCGGCATCCTGCGCTTGATCCGTGCGAGCAGGCGAAGCAACGAGACGTCGTGCTCCCGGAGCACGGGGACGTCCACGTCCACCCGCGTGGGGTCGATCGGCAGCGCCACGCCCCGCTCATCGTAGACGCGAAGAGCGCCCGACACAGGAGCGAGCGCGACCGGAACCCGCTCGGTCACCTCGATCACGAGAGTCCCCGGAAGCTTCCGATGTACCGCGACATGTTGAATTTCTGGATGACTGGCGACTCTGGCCACGAGCGCCGAGGTAGGATCCCACACTGAGGCCGTCGTATCGACGTGCAACCTGGACAATATGTCACTGGGGGCAACATAGCGCGCACCAACGATCTCGACGCGCCGCACGCGGAAGTAGTCCATCCGCCGCATGAGAACCGGCGCCCAAAACCGGCCGGTCACAGCCAGCAGCAGTGCGATCCCAGCCAAAGCCAACTTGTACTTTCGCGACAGAATCGGGTCGGAGGCGCGTTCGCCAGCCGCCGGCTTTTGGGCGGGCGAACCCTCGGGAGGAGAGCTTGCGTCGCTCACGTGGCAGCCGAGGACAGCCGCGCCAGGAGCTCGGCGCCGGTTTTCGTGATGTCGCCCGCGCCGAGCGTGATCACGGCGTCCCCGTCGCGCACGAACGCGGCAAGGGCCTCGGCCAGTTGCTCGCGACGGCCGCGCCACTGCATGCGGCCGCCGGACTGCTCGAGGGCTCTTTCGACCAGCGTCGAGGTCACTCCTTCGATCGGCTGCTCGCGCGCCGGATAGATCTCGGTAAGAAAGACGGCGTCGGCCGCGGCCAGCGACGCGCCGAAGTCCTTCGCGAAGTCACGCGTCCGGGTATAGAGGTGCGGCTGAAAGGCCACCACCAGCCGACGGCCGGGAAATGAGCTCCGCGCCGCGGCGAGCGTCGCGGCGATCTCGGTGGGGTGGTGGGCATAGTCGTCGACCACGGTGATCCCTCGAACGTCGCCCAACCGCTGGAAGCGTCGCTCGGCGCCCTTGAACTCGGAAAGGCCCCGGGCCATCGAGGGTAGGTCCGCCCCGAGGACTAGTCCGCTGCCGATCGCCGCCAGCGCATTGAGGACGTTGTGGCGACCCGGCACGCGCAGCTCGACTCGCCCAAGTTGATCGTCGTCGTAGACAACCTCGAACGCGGTCGTACCGTTTTGGCTCGAGATGTCCCGCGCGATGAGCCGCGCATCTGCCGAAGCGATGCCGTAGCGCACGACCTCGGTGCTGCTCGGCGTCGAGAGCGTGTTGGCGTTCGAATCGTCGGCGCAGAGCACGATGTGGCGCGCGCCCGTCACGAACTGAGCGAACGTTCGGCGGATGTCCGCAAGATCCGCGTAGATGTCCAGGTGATCGGCCTCGACATTCGTGACCACCGCGACGGTGGGCGACAGCGCGAGAAAGGATCGGTCGTATTCGTCGGCTTCTACCACGTAGAGGCGGTCGGATCCGGCGCGGAGGTTCCCTTCCCAGTCGGCCACGCGCCCGCCGACGAGCGCCGTGGGATCCCGGCCCGCGGCGCCGAGCGCCATTGCCGTCATGACCGTCGTCGTCGTCTTACCGTGCGTCCCGGCGATGCCCACCAGCTCGCGGCCGACGGTGACCTCGCCTAGTGCCTCTGCCCGACGAATCACGGGGATGCCTCGCTCGCGAGCGCGGGCGAGCTCCGGATGATCCTTGGGCATCGCCGACGTGACAACCAAAGCTCGAGCTGCATCGACGTGCGCCGGATCGTGCCCGGTGACCAAGACGCCGAGCCGTTGAAGGTCCGCGGCGGTTTCCGGGTGGGCATCGCAGCCGGTGATGGCGACGCCCCGACGTAGAAACAGCTCGGCGAGCGCGCTCATGCCGGCCCCGGCGATACCTACGAAATGAATTGGTCGGGCGTCGTCTGAATCGAGCAGAGGCATGTCGGCGAGCGGCAATATAGTGGATTGGCTGATAGGGAACTCGGCGACTCGGCGACTCGGCGACTCGGCGACTCGCTAAAGCATGGCGAGAATTCTTCGGGCAATCTCGTCAGCGGCGTTCGGGCGGGCGCGCTCCGTGGCACCGCGAGCCAAGCGTTGAAGCTCGGTCGGGGTCTCGAGCAGACGCCGCATGGTACCGTCGAGTCGCTCGACGGTGAGCTGCGACTGGGGAATGTGAATCGCAGCACCGGCTCGCTCGAGGGTCACCGCGTTCGTCGTCTGATGGTCGGCAGCCGCGGTGGGCAGCGGAACGAGAACCGCCGGAATGCCCCAGGCGAACAACTCGGCCGTCGTCATCGCCCCGGCGCGCGCGAGCGCGAGGTCGGTCGCGGCGTAGGCGTCGGCGATCGGCGATAGATAGTCGCGCACGCGAACGCGCGGTCCTTCGCAGCTCTTGAACCGATCGTACGTGGCGCGTCCCGTCGCCCAGATGAGGTACAGGTTTTGGGGTAGTCCTCGATCAATCCACTCCGCGACGACCCGATTGATCGCGAGCGAGCCCTGACTCCCGCCATAGATCAGCAGAACACGACCGTTCCGCTCCGGGAACGACCATGCTGCCCGCGCCGCGGTGCGGTCGGGGCGCGGCGAGGGTGGCGGCTCAATCGGTGCCCCGGTGTCGATCAGCGATCCCTCGTGATGGGAATCGAGGACACGCGCGGCTTCCGGAAAGTTGAGGTAGATCTCGAGCGACCATCGGCTGAAGGTGCGCGCGGTCAATCCGGGCAAGCTGTCGCCCGCCTGCTGGACGATCGGGATGCGATGGGCGACCGCGTACGCGAGCATCAGTCCGGCCGCGTAGCCTCCCGTGCCGACGACTAGCGCCGGTCGCTCCTCGCGGACCAATGCCCCCAGGCGACGCCACGCTCCGAAGGCGCCGGTCATGGTCAGCCAGTTCTTCCAGACAGCGCGCCGGTACAACGGATGGAGATCGAGCAGCAGGTGCGGAAACTCGGTCCGCGGCAAAACCTCGCGCTCGATGCCCCGGCGGGCACCGACAAAGAATGGCTCGACGGACGGTTCGAGCCGCTTCAAAGCGCGCGCGATCGCGATGCCGGGATAGAGATGGCCTCCGGTGCCCCCTCCGGCGAAGACGATGCGCGTCATGGCGCGAAGTGCGCGAGCGCTACGCGGCCGCGGCGAGCGGGTCGGTCGCCGAAGCGCCGATGACGCGTTCTTTCGTGCTGCCGATGTTCACGAGAATCCCGGTGAACAACATCGTCAGGACCAGGTTTGACCGGCCGTACGACACGAATGGGAGCGTGAGTCCCGTCGTCGGCAGCAGTCCGATCACGACGCCGATGTGAAGGAACGCGGTGAGCACGGTCGTGAAGGTCAGGCCAACGGCAACGAGCTGGAGGAATGGTGTCCTCGCAGCTCGCGCGATCCGGAACCCGAACAGAGCGTACATGGCGAAGGCGATCGTGATGCCCGCCAGGCCCGCGAATCCCCACTCCTCCCCCACGTTGCTGGCGACGAAGTCGCTGTACGGGAAAGGCACGAAGTACGCCTGCTGCATCCCCTCACCAAAGCCGCGGCCGAACCAGCCGCCGGAGCCTACCGCAATCAGCGACTGATGCAGCTGAAAACTTACCTGCTCGGGTGCGTCGCCCGGATGGAGGAAGGCGGTGATTCTCGAGAGCGCGTAACGCCATTTCTCGATCTTCGTGAGGGTCAGTGGAAGGGCCAGCGCTCCCAGCACCATGAAGTGACTCATGCGCGCGCCTCCCAAATAGAGGAGCAGGACCATGAGCAGCGTGAACAACATCGCGATGGAGAGATCGGGCTCGAGTGCCGCGAGCACGTCGAGCACGCCGATCACGACCACGAACGGGATGAGTCCCTTGGTCAGGCGCTTGAGCGTCTCACCCTTTTTGACGATCAGCATCGATACCCAGACAACGACCGCGAGCTTGGCGAACTCCGACGGCTGAAACGACGAGCCGAAGAGGAAGCGCCGAGAGCCGTGAACTACCGGCGCGATCCGGTTCGGGAGAACGAGGACAGCCAACATCGCCGCGATCGTGAACCACATGATCGGCCACGCCCAACCGTGCAGCCGCTCCGCGTCCATCTTTGCCGCAATCGCGAAGGCGACCATGCCCGCGGCGACACCGACGAGCTGCCGCACGAGAAAGTAGGAGCTAGCCCCGTGATCGTTCATCGCGACAAAGGCGCTGGCACTGTATAGCACGGCCAACCCAAACGCCGTCAGCACGGCACTGACGAGTACGAGGCCGCGGGCCTCAGGACCCATTCGCCAGCGCAGGCGGACGTCGGCCGGCGCCGCGACAGCCCTGCGCGCCGGCGCGTTCATCTCGAGGACCTGCATGTCAGGAAGCGCCGGAGGCCGCGAGCCGTTTGAAGACGGTGCCGCGGTGTTCGTAGTTGTCGAACATGTCGTAGCTGGAGCAGGCGGGGGAGAGCAACACGACGTCGCCCGGCCGAGCAATCGCGCGCGCGGTCGCCACGACGTCATCAAACGACGATTCGAGTCGTCGAATCGGCACGAGCCCGTTCAAGTCCGCCTCGATCAGCGGCGCCGCCTCCCCGTACGCGATCACTGTCCGCACAGTCCGCTTGAGCTGCGGCGCGAGTGCCGAATACGGCTCTCCCTTATGCCGACCACCCAGCAGCAGAATGGTCGGACTCTGCATTCCCTGAAGTGCCACGAGCGTGGACGCGACGTTCGTGGACTTGGAATCGTTGATCCAGGTTACGTCGTCGAACGTGCCGACAGTCTCGATGCGGTGCTCAAGCGCGCTGAAGCTCCTCAAACCGTCACGTAGCGCGTTCAGCGCGTGATGAGTACGGTGCTCCCGGTCGGCCATCATCACGGCGAGCGATGCCGCCAGCGCGTTGGCGACATTGTGGTCGCCGAGCAGCGAAAACTCGTCGCGTCGAATGAGCGGATGCCCAAGGACAACGAGCATCCCAGTCGAGTGATCGAAGTACGCTTCCGTCCGCTCACGCACTGAAAAGCGGCACTGCACGCCGGCGAGGCCGGCCGTCATCCGCTGAACGTCGGCGTCGTCCGCGTTCGTCACCCAGTTCGATGCCGCGCTGGCGTTCCGAAAGAGGAGAGCCTTGTCGCCGTAGTAGGCTTCGACACTGTCGTACCGGTCGAGGTGATTCGCCGAGAGATTGGTCAGAACGCCAACCGTCGGCTCGATGCTCGGCGTATCGTGCAGTTGAAAGGACGAAACCTCGAGGGCGACCCAGGCGGGCGGCGTGCGTGACAGCGCAAGCTCGGTCAGCGGCGTTCCGATGTTCCCGGCGGTCGCGGCACGCCGACGCACCGCCGTCAACAGATGGCCGACGAGAGCCGTGGTCGTGGTCTTCCCGTTGGTGCCGGTGATCGCGATGTACGAGAGCCGTGGGAGAAACCGAAGGCCGATCTCGATTTCACTCACGATATCGACGCCGGCGTTCCGAGCGGCGACGAACGGTGGCGCGTCGGGCGGAACGCCGGGGCTGGCGACGACCAACGATGCGCGGGCCAGGCGTTCCATGTCGTGGCCGCCGAGTTGGACGTCCACTCCTTCTTGCCGCAACAGTTCCTTCGTCGCCTCGAGATCGGGATCTGTGGCGAAGTCGGAGGCATAGACCCGCGCGCCGGTGCGAGCAAGCAGCTGCGCGACGGCCTTGCCGCTCCGCGCGAGACCGACGACCGCGATCTCGCCGGCGAGCCATTCGGGGCGAAGCGCGGGACTAGCGAGAGGCTGGCTCTGAGGCTCCATCGGTCAGCGGAGCTTGAGCGTGCTCAGGGCGAAGAACGCGCAGAGGATTCCGATGATCCAAAAGCGAACGACGACCTGCGTCTCCTTCCATCCGCGCTCCTCGAAGTGATGATGCAGCGGCGCACGCCTGAACACGCGGTGGGTCTGCGCGTACTCGAGGCCACGCCTCCAGCGACGGTACTTGAAGACATAGCGCTGCAAGATCACCGACATCATCTCCGCGACGAACACGGCGCCGACGAACGCGAGCACGAACTCCGACTTGAGCAGGATGGCAACGGCGCCCAATCCCCCGCCGAGCGCGAGCGCGCCCGTGTCACCCATGAAAACCTGAGCGGGGTGGGTGTTGAACCAGAGGAAACCGATCAGCGCGCCCACCATGGCAAGACAAAATACGGTGAGCTCCCCGGAGTCCGGCAAATAGAACATCAACAAGAAGCGGGTATAGTCGAGGCGCCCCACGATATACGCGAAGATGGCGAACGTGCCGAACGCGATGACCGACAGGCCCGATGCGAGCCCGTCCAAGCCGTCGGTGATGTTCACCGCGTTGCTGGTGCCCGTGAGAATGAACGTCACCCAACCGACGTACAGCCAGGCGAACCCCGCCAGCGGCGTGACGAGGTAGTACTTGAAGAACGGCAGCGTCGTCGACGCGCCGGGAAGATTCGGCGCCAGCGGGTATTGCCAGAGGTACCACCCCAGCGCGAGGCCCGCGATCACCTGTCCCGTAAGCTTGTACCGCTCGACGAGTCCCCGATTTCGCTCCCCTCGCTTCTTCTGTTGCAGCTTGAGATAGTCGTCGAGCAGGCCGATCACGCCCATCCACAGCGTCACGAAAATCGCGATGAGCAGATACGGCCGGCTCAGGCTGAATCGCCCCCAGAGCACGATCGAGATGAGCGCGCTGTTGAGGATGATCAAACCGCCCATGGTCGGCGTCGTTCCCTTGCCGGCGTGCGAGTCCGGCGTGCCTTCGCGAACGACCTGGTGCAGCGACTGACGGTTCAGTGCTTGGAGAATGATCGGCCCGACGATGAACTGCCCGGCGAGCTTGTAGCGCTCCACGAGCCCGCGATTCTTTTCGCCGCGCTTCTTCTGCTGGAGCTTGAGGAAGTCGTCGAGCAGGCCGATCACACCCATCCACATCGTCACGAAGACGGCGATGAGCAGA
>DATLPC010000079.1:0-19557 GCA_035535975.1 Gemmatimonadaceae bacterium
TCGCTGTCCACGGGTCGTTCGCCTCGACGTGCACGCCGTTGTGAGGAAAGTGGCCGCGAACGTCGCCCAGTGCCGGCGCGCCGGACGAGTCGAACCAACGCTTTACATGCTCGAGATTGCCGGTGCCCGCGGCGTGCGGCAGATCGTCGGGCAACGGCCAGATCCGAGTGAGAAGGGGGATCAGCTCCGTATGCCCGTACGTGATCGCGAATTCAATCGCCCGCGACGGAGGCGGCGGTTCCGCGCGCAGGAGCGCCGGTCGTTGATCGAAGAGCGCGACGACGAATGCCTCGCGACCCTGTACCGCCGCTTGCTCGACCAGGCGTCGTTGAAACCACAACTCGGCGTCGTCGAGGAGCCACGACTCAGATGTCAGAAAACTGACGAACGCCTCGAGATCGCCGTCGTCCTGCGCACGGCGGGCTCTCCCTCTGCCGAAAGGCTTCCACAGGCCGTCGGCCGCATTACGCTCTCGCTCGACCGGCAGCTCGATGAAGTCTCGGACGAACGTTGCGCGACCGCCGTCGACACGCGCGTCGATACGTTCGCCCAGCGCCGGATCGAGGGCGATCGCTTGCTCGAGCAACACCGACGCGACTGCTTCGTGATGAAAGCGGCAGGCGGTGACGAACGCTTCGTTGACCGACGCGACGTCGGCGTTCCTTTCCAGCGCGGCGCGAACGGCGCCGAGGTCGCCGAGCGCCGAGTCGAAGCGAAGGGTGCGAGGAAGAAGGCCCTTGCGATGAAAGAGATTCAATAGGCCGACGGCTCGCGAAGTAACGAGTCCGTCGACGACCGCGGGCGTCACGACGGCGCCGGCGTCGAGCAGCAGCTCCGCGCTCGTTCCGCGAGTGAACCAGCGCTCCCGCTCTTCGCCGAAGGCGTCGCCGTACGCGCCGGTCGCGAACCCGAGCAGGCCATGGTGCTCGTCGTCGCCCTGCCATGACAGGAGGGCTGGTTGTTCGGCCAACAGTTGCTTCAGGCGCTCGACGTCGTTGTCGTGGATGGCGCGGCGCGCCTTAGACGCTGCCCATTCGAGACCGTCGCCGAGCCGCTTGTGAACTTCGGCGGTCAGGTCGTGCCAGCCCGCATAGCCGTACTCGCGAGCGACTACGAGCTGCGCGTTGCGCTGCGTGAGCGGCGGCTCGACACGCGGCAGCTGCGCGCCGGCGCGCGCGATGGCGGCGGGATCACCGGCCGCTACGTCTCGCGCGAGTTTTTTGGCTTGTTTGCGGAGCGAGTCGAGCGACGGGCGCTCGGGAAGCGACTTCATGGCAACCTCCTTTCATGAATCGCCTGTACCCCGCTGAAGCCAGGCTGAAAGAAGGTGCAGTACGCACACGACTCAGTCGAAAACCAGGTGGGAATTATTCCCTTGCCGCGGGTAGGCGGCGCCCTGTCGGCGCGCTACCCGCAACATCGAGCGGCGCCGGTTGGATGTCAACCGACGCCGCTCAGGCGCTCACTGCTCGCCGATTAGTGCTGTGTCGGCGGCTTCTTTTTCGTCGCCGCCGGAGCCGCAGCGGCGACAACGACGAGCGTCTTGCTCATCCCGGCCTTCTTGTGCGACAGGTCGGCCAACGGACAGTAGACCTCGTACGTCCCGGGCTTCAACGGCAAGCTGAACGACGCGGACTCACCCGCCGCGACTTCGCGAGATCCTTTATTGGCGCCTTCGCCCTTGATGTAGAAGGCGTGCGTCGTCGAGCCTTCGTTCTTGATGTTGAATTTGACCGTGCCCGCGCTCACCGTGTCGCGTCCCATCTCGATCTTGAACTCCGTAAGCGTGATCGGGATTGCTTGAGCGGCGGCCGCCGTCGAGGAGATCGCCACAGCGGCGAGGGCGACGAGAAAGCGCATGATGAAGTTCCTTCCAAGCATTATGGTTGAGAGATCGGTTGGGGTCGTCCTCAAACTCGCTGAGGGGACGGCCGGTCGCCAGTCCGGCGGTTCTCACTTCATGACCTTCTATACCGTCATACTCTCGAGCTGGGCAATCTTCCTGGTCGTCTGGGGGGTCGCCGCGTTCGGCGTGAAACGAGACGTGCGGGGCCGGGGCTCGGCGTCGGTGTGGTTGAGTGCCTGGCCGATGCGTCTCCTCGTCGCGCTCTTTCTGATTGCCGCGGCCATGCGGATGGGTGCCGGCGCGCGCCCTCGGCCCGGTTTCTTCGGAGGTCGCGCCGCTCTCTTCGTACCGACCGCCGCTCTCGGGTGGACCGCCGCTGCTCTTGTCGTGATCGGGATCACCTTCGCCATCTGGGCGCGAGTCGCCCTTGGCCGTAATTGGAGTCCGCGACCATCGATGAAGCAGGAGCACGAGCTGGTGACCAACGGTCCTTACGAATACGTGCGTCATCCGATCTATACCGGGATGCTGCTCGCTGCGTTTGGAAGCGCGCTCACCGGATCCGGGTTTGCGATCGGCGTGTTCGTGCTAGCGAGTGTCTTGTTCCTGTCGCGCATGCCTCGTGAAGAGCAGATCATGCTCGGGCTTTTTCCGAACGCATATCCTCACTACCAGGCCGAGACCAAACGACTGATCCCGTTCGTCTGGTAAGCGGAGGTCGAACGGCTCGGTGCGGGTGAGACCTTCGTCGCAGCTCGCGCGGCGGATCATCGTTGGCCATTGGTGCCACACCCCGTTGCTCGCTCGCCATCGCACGGCGTGCGGCACGTCATCTGCCCCCTACCTCTGAACGGGATGCATTTCTCCCCGTCAGATGAAGGGCAGGTAGCACACCGATGCTGTTCACGCTTTCCGCGCTCCTCGTCAGCGCGACGCCGGCGCTTTTTCAGAGCGCCGTGACATCACAGGCGACTCCGGGCGCAGAGCCGATTGTCCGTTCGCTCACCGGTCGCGACTCGACGCGCGCGCTCAAGTACGCGCGGCGCGCGCAGGGCGACTTCGAATCGATGCGCCGGCGACTGTTGCCGTTCGAGTCGATGCAGGGCGCGGGCTGTGAGGCGATCGTCGGACAGTACTGCTACCGGCAGCAAATCACGTCACCACCGCCCGAGTCGCCAACCGTCGTCGCGGCGCGAACGCGGTTGCTCATGACGCTCGACAGCCTCGGCGCGCTGCTTCCCGGCGATCGATGGATTCTCGGCCAGCGCGTGCGCTATCTCATGGAAGCCGGACGTCCGCTCGGCGCGGACAGCCTCGCTCTCCAGTGCGCCGGACGCAGCGCGGTTGCGGCGACCGCCAGCTGGTGCCTCGCGCTCACCGGATACACCGCGCAGCAACTCGGCAACTATCCGCGCGCCGATGCGGCGTTCGCGTCCGCGCTCGAGCAGATGCCCGATGCCGAGCGATGCAAGTGGCAGGATCTCGCGGTGCTCATCGGGCGATCCGACGCGGGACCATATCGTCGTGGCGGCTGTCAGGCGCGCGATACCATGACCGCGGGATTCTGGCGACTCGTCCAACCGCTTTATCTCAATAGCGTGAACGATCTGCGCACCGAGTTCTTTGCGCGGATCACGCGAATGTACATCGAAGAGGGCACGCGTACGCCGATGAGTGACTGGTGGGGATCGGACGATCGCGACGCGCTGCTCCGCTACGGCGTGCCGCTGTGGTTCGCGCAGGGTGAACGAGCCCGCGGACAGTATCGGCCGCAGATCGCCGGCTACCGCCGAGAGCCGGCGTTCAACTTTTTTCCTGACGCCCACGTGTTCGGGCAACCCAACGAGCTCTCGCCCGCGGATTGGTCGTTCTCGGGTGCCGAGGGGCGCCCTACGTACGCGCCGCTGTGGGCGATCAGCTTTCTCCAGATCACCGATCATCAGGTGTCGCTGTTTCGCCGCGGCGACTCGGCGTTCATCGTCGCCGCGTTCGACGCCGACGACGGTTCACCGCCGACCGAGACGCGACAGGTCGGCGCGTTCGCGGCTGTGGTCGATCGCGGCGGCCTGTTGGCGCCGGTCGGCACGGCGATCGAACAGGCGGGAAGTGGCGTGGTCTCGACGCTCGTCGCGCCGTGGCGTCCGCTGGTGATCAGTCTCGAGATGCTCAACAAATCGAAAGGGTCGGCGGGACGGGCGCGCTTCGCTCCAAAACTGCCAAGCGCGGGCGCTCGATTGGGTCTCTCCGATCTGTTGCTCTACACGCCGCGCGATTCAGCGCCGAAGTCCCTCAACGACGCCATTCCGCGCGTCCTTCACGCGCTGCGGGCACCGTTGAACCGTCAGATCGGCGTGTTCTGGGAGACGTACGGCGTGCGTTCGCAGGGCGAGCGGTTGGGGTATGCGTTGGTCGTCGCGCCGGAGGATGAGAGTCTCCTTCACCGCGCGCTCGCCAAGCTGCACGTCGTCGACGCGGATCAGTCGCTCAGCCTGCAGTGGCAAGAGGTGCAGTCGGCGGCGAACGGGATCGCGTCGCGCGGTGTGACGGTCGACTTGTCTCGCCTTCGCCCGGGCCGCTATTCGGTGCGACTGATGCTCACGTCCGGCAAGGACGTTCCGGTTGTCGCGGAACGGAGCATCGACATCATCTGAGCGGTGCGTGCCACCGTAGCCCGGGCGAACGGTGGCTTCTACATTAGCCACTCCCTCGCCCGGCCGGCCGTGTACGAACGTCGCGTAGAGAAGCTCATTTCCCGGCAGGCGTTCGCTCGCCGGATGGTCCGTCATGGCGGTTACGGCATCGGCTTGATCGTCGTGTCGCTCGCCATCGGGATGTCCGGCTATCACTTCTTCGACCAGCTGGCGTGGCTCGATGCGTTCGTCGACGCGAGCATGCTGTTGGGCGGGATGGGCCCGGTGCACGCGTTACAGAGTGACGCGGCAAAGATTTTTGCAGGGATCTTCGCCCTGTACGCGGGGCTCGTCTTTCTCGCGCTAACCGCGCTCATGCTGGCCCCGGTGCTTCACCGAGTGTTGCACGCATTTCACGCCGAGGGCAAGTAAATCGGATTGGCGTGCACCGCACGTTGTGAGATGTCTGTCGACGCGTGCGGCCAATGCGGGCGTGCAGTGGGGTTTTGCCAGACGTCCGGATCGTTCGTCTACCATACATCATGAAGGACCGCCGGTTGACCGACGTCACGGTGTGCTGCCGCGGGATCGCCGTGGGCACCGCGCCGCTGCTTCTCCGCACGGAAGCGAGCGGACGGCAGGGCTTTCGCATCGGCGCGGCCAATCAGCTGCCCGCCTACGAAGGGCTCATCGGCCGGGCGCTGCGCGCTTATAAGGAGGCAAAGGCGCACTGGGCGTGCACGCCATATCCTCAGGCGGCGACGGCGCAGGCGCGGATGACGGAAGCTTGGAACGTGCTCGCCGAGCTGTGGGCTTGCCTCGATCTGCGGGACGAAACAGGAGCGGTCTTGCCGATCCCGGTCGAACGATTCTCCGAGCGCGTGGTAACGGCCAAGTTCGGCGATGTGCCCGCGACCATCCTGGCACAGCTTCGCGAGCGGTACTGCCGCGCCGAGGGCTCACCGGCCACCTAGCCTCCGGCGGGCGGAAAGGTTGATGCACTCGCTCTCGCACAAAGCGGGACGCCGCGCCAATATCAGGGGCCCAACCGCGCCCGGATCCTCCGGCGGTTCGGCCTGCGCATGTCCACGGGACTCGAGCGAGATCGCTGGCAGCGCGTCGGACAAGTGCTCGACGCCGCGCTCAGTTGCGCACCAAAGCGTTGGCCGGAAGTGCTCGATGCGATGTGCGTCGGCGCGCCGGATCTCCGACGAGAGGTCGAGGAACTGCTCGAGCGCCTCGACGACGCGCGCTACTACTTGGCAACGCCTCCGTCGGCCATCGCTGCGGCGGCCGTCGCGGAAGCGCGACCGCCGACCGACGTCGATCTGGGCCGCCGCATCGGCGCCTACTCGCTCGTCCGCGAGATCGGGCGAGGCGGAATGTCGCGCGTCTTTCTGGCGCGGCGCGCGGACGGGGAGTTCGAGCAGGATGTCGCGCTCAAACTGCTGCGTCCCGGTCTCGATACCGACGTCGACCGCGCCCGATTCCGGGCCGAGCGGCAGATTCTCGCGTCGCTGAATCATCCGAACATCGGGCGTTTGTTGGACGGCGGCATCACTGAAGTGGGTCAGCCGTATCTCGTGTTGGAGTACGTCGAGGGAGAGCCGATCGATGCCCACTGCGACGCGCGGCGAGCCTCCGTCCGCCGCAGGATCGAGCTTTTTCTGCTCGCCGCGGAAGCGACACAGTACGCGCATCGCAATCTCATCGTTCATCGCGACATCAAGACATCGAATATTCTCGTCAGCGTCGATGGCGTCGTGAAATTGCTCGACTTCGGCCTGGCGAAGTTGGTCGAGCCGGCAACCTTCTCCGGCGACGCCTCGATCACGCATACGGGAGCGCGGTGGATGACGCCGGAGTACGCGGCGCCCGAGCAGCTTCGACACGAGCCCGTGACGACGGTGACGGATGTGTATCAGCTCGGCGTCGTTCTCTATCGGCTCTTGGCCGGACGACTGCCGTTCACCGTCGGCGCCGGTGGCCTCAGCGAGCTGGCCGCTGCCGTGATGCGCGGCGATCCGGCTCCGCCCTCGGTCGTCGCTCGAGAGACCGATCCGGCGCGCGCGAAGATGCTACAAGGAGATCTCGACGCGATCGTGCTGAAAGCACTTCGAACCGAGCCATCCGAGCGATTCGCCTCCGTCGACGCTCTTTCCGACGATCTGCGGCGCCACCTCACAGGCCACCCGGTGCTCGCCCGCCGCGCGGGGACCGCCTATCGAGCGCGCCGGTTCGTGCGACGCCATCGGATCGAGACCTTCGCCGCGGTCGGAATCTCACTGTCGCTCATCGCGGGCGCGGCGCTCTCATTATGGCAAGCGCGCCGAGCCGCCGCGGAACGAGACTTGGCCGCGTTGGCGTCGCGGGAGTCGAACGCCGTCACGTCGTTCGTGATGGGAGTGTTCGAGGCGAGCGACCCGGCGCAGGCGCGCGGCGACACGTTGACAGCGGAGCAACTCGTGCAGCGGGCGGCTGCTCGAGCGGACATGCTGCGCGGACAACCCGCCGCACAGGCCCGGATGCTCGAGGTGACCGGCCGCTTGTACCGAAGCTTGGGACGGTACGCAGAGGCGCGCGCGGTCGTTCAGCGCGCTTTGTCCATTCGAGAAAGCTCTGGCGAGCGCGGCACGCTCACCGCCGCAACGACCCTTGGGCAGCTGTCCGATCTTCACCTGATCCTCGGCGCGTATGACGCGGCGGACTCCACTGCCCGCGAAGCGTTGAAGATTCAAGAGCGTTCCCTGGGATTGGCGAACGCGCCGGTTGCGGCGTCACTCACCCGAATGGCCGGCCTCGCCGTGTATCGAGGCGAGCTGGCCGCCGCTGAAGCGTTCTCGCGTCGGGCGCTTGCCGCCCGTCAAACCGCGCTTGGACCAAGCGACTCAGCAACCGCGGACAGCCACTTGGCGCTCGGCGCCATTCTGGAGCGCGAAGGCCGGTTCGTCGACGCGGAGCGAGAGTTTCGGCAAGCGCTCGCGATTGTCGAGTCCAACCCTCGGCCGAATGACGATATCGTCGCCGGTGCAACTCTGAAAGTTGCCTACCTCCTCGATGAAGATCGGGAGCGGTACGCGGAGGCAGCGCCGCTCTATCAGCGGGCGCTCGAGATCCGCCGTCGGGTTTATGGCGAGGGTTCCCCTATGGTGGCGGCAACCTTATTCGACATCGCCGAGTTCTTGTCGCGCCGCGGAGATCGACTTGGCGCCGTTGCTCCGGCGCGTCAAGCGTGGGGAATTGCGCGACGAGCGTACGGTTCGCAGCACCCGGCCGTCGCTGATTTTGCCGGAAGTTTGGCCGACATTCTCTACAAAGCGGGCCGGCTGGACGAGGCCGACAGCCTGTATCGCCAAGCGATCGCGATCGATCAGCGCACGCGCGGCCCCGATCATGTGGCGATCGCCGGCATTGAGATGGGACTGGCCCGCGTTCGCATCGACCGAGGCGACTATACCGGTGCAGAGGCATTGGTTCGTGATGCCGTCAGAATTCGCGAGCACGCGAGTGGGCCGGAATCTCCGAACACGGTATCCGCCGAAGGCCTGCTCGGTATGGTTCTCTCGAGAGAGCATCGCTACTCGACGGCGGACTCTCTGCTCCGGTATTCGATCGCCACGATGGAACGACAGGTCGGCCGCGAGCACCACGACGTGCGCGAATTATACGCTTGGCTCGCCGACCTCGAGGATGCACGCGGCCAGCACGCCGAGGCGACGCGCGATCGCGCGATCGCCTCGGTGCACTGACACCAATACCTGGTTAGGGCCGGTCGATCGGGAGCTTGCTCGGCACTCGCGCCGGCACCGACTTCGACAGATTGCGCGCCGCGTTGTCGGTGAGCGCGTGCATGTAGTCCATCAGCTGGTCGACGAGATCGTCCGGAATCACCACGCCCTGAAGCAACGGGTCGCGCGTGGCAAGGATCGCGGTGGCCGTGGGCAGGACGGTGCCGCGAAGGTCCGGCTCCAGCTGTAGCGGATTGAACCCCGTCAGCTTGAGATCGGACTCGCTGTAGTGCGCCACGAAGTCACGCAGCGAGACGATCGCGCCGTCGTGCCCATACGGAGCCGTGAGATCGACGTTGCGCAGCGGAGATGTCCGGAACCGATATTGGTCGGCGGCGTCGCCGGTCACGTTCATGCGACCAAAATCGTCGAGCAGCGTTGGACCATTCCCCTCGCCCGGTCCCACTTGTGCCAGCGCCACGTTGTGAAACTGCTCGTCGCTGAACGTCGAACCGTTGTGACAGATGGAGCACTTCAGCGAGAGGAAAGTCTGCGCTCCCGCGAACTGCCGAGCCGTGAGCGCCCCGTCGTCACCCGCCAGGAAATTGTCCCACGGGGAGTGATTGAACGTGAACTGGTCGATGAAGAATCCACCGATCGCGTTCGACGCATGCGCGAACGTCATGTCCTCGAAGCGAGTGCCCGGATAGGCGGCCGTGAACAGCGCGCGATACTCCGGGATCTCGCCGAGGCGGCGCATGAGCGCGGCCCAAATGCCGGTGAAGTCATCGTCGGACACGTCGCCGAGGTCGGTGCCCGGGGCGCCCCGCATTTCGGCGCGATTCGTCACCGGAAAGAGACCAAGCGCGGACACCGGCCCGAACTCGAGCACTGCCTGCATCGCCGGCGTGAGCTGAACGCCGGCCGGCGTGTGAAGGTGATTGGCCGCGTCGAGTTGGACACGCCCGTCCCAAAAGAGATGCCGCATCGCGAACAGGTTGAACAGCGCCGGCGCGTTACGCGGGATGTAATTGCCGTTCGGCGGCTCCCGCGTTGGACCGAGACCGATGCCGCCCTGACCGACCGCCAGGCTCTTGCCGTCCCCCGTGGCGAATTTCGGCAGATGGCAGGTCATGCACGAGATGTTGCGGTTCCCGCTAAGAATCTTGTCGAAGGCGAGCGCCTGTCCGAGCTTGACGAGAGCCGGCCGAACGTAGGGTGGCTCCGGAAGTGGCGTAATTCCACGCGCGGCGGCGAGCTGTCGGATGAGCTGCGGCGTGATCACGTCCGCCGGGGTCACGTCGCCGGCGCGACTGCCGGGACCGGGGCGAGGCGCCGTCGGACGATCCGAGCAGGCGACGAGGGAGCAGGCGATGAACGCGGCCGCCATTGTCGCGGCGAGGGTCCTATGAGTCGTTCGCGGCATGTCTCGTCATACGAAAAACACCCGCCGGACCCGACATCACACGGCGTCGCTGCTCGGCGGGGTTGTTCCAGCCTTCAGTTCGCGGAGGAGGAAGAGGCGCGCCTTGAGCCAGTTTCGCTCGATCGTCCGAGGCGTAACGCCAAGCAACTCGGACACTTCGACCTCCGAGAAGCCGCCGAAAAATCGCAGCTCGACGATCTGCCGGAGGCGCTCGTCCACGGCCGAGAGTCTGTCGAGCGCGTCGTCGAGGGCGAGGATCTCATCCAGCTCGATCTGGAGAGCCGCGTCGCCGTCGCTCAGCGAGACTCGCGTCGCACCGCCTCCGTGCTTTTCCGCGCGGCGCCGCCGGGCAAAGTCGACGAGAACCTGGCGCATCGCGCGCGACGCGGCGCCAAAGAAATGCGCCCGTCCCTCCCAATCACTCGCCGAGCCGCGTCGGAGCTTGAGAAAAGACTCATGGACCAGTTCGGTGGTCGATAGCGTCGCCGAGCCGTCGATGGCGCGGAGGTGATGACGCGCCATCCGCTTGAGCTCGTCGTACGCGATCTGGTACAGGTCGTCGTCAGGAGGCAAGGCTGACGCTGGGTTTGATTCGGCGGCAATATTGGACGGCCGTGGGCCGCGCGCCAGAATCGCGTCGAGCCCGCGAATGAGCACATCAATAATTCAGCCGCGCGCCACATCGTTCGCGCCAACAGTCCTCTACGGCGAACGTGACTGAAAGAGCGCTGTCCGGATCGCCACGGCTTTCGCCGACGGATTTGCCGCCGGAACAAGCTTCGTTTCCTGGCGCGACGTCAGACGCACGGGCGTCGAGAGCGTGAGCGTGTCGGTGCCGCGACGGACCACCAATGGAAGGTTCGCCAGCGCCGTGCCCGCGTAACGCGAGCGGAAATCCGCGAACGATTCTGTTTTCGTCGTTTGGACATCGCCCACCGAGAGCACACGGTCCCCGATGCGAGCGCCGGCCACGTCTGCCGACCCGCCCTTCGCGATCGAGGCGATGCTCACGCCGGTCGAATCATCCCGCGTCGTTATGCCCAAGCGGGGCTCGCTGATCACTCGTTGTTCGACGCGCAACGCCGCGAGCGCGAGGATCGAGTCCACCGGCATCGGATCACGACCGTCGATATGGCGGCGCGCGAACTGAACGAACGGCGCGCGCGTTCCCGCGTTACGGGCGACGGCCGACCACCAATCGTCGCTCGTGAAGCCGCGGCCGCGCTTGGAGGTCGCCTGATAGAGCTCGCGCATCACGTCGTCGAGTGAATGACGATTGCCGCTCGCGTCGCGAATCAGAACGTCGAGCAGGAATCCGGCGAGCGCGCCCTTGGGATAGTACAACCCGTCCGTGCCGTCGAGCGGGCCGGTCCACGCCGAAAGCGACGCGTCCGAAAGCGACACCTGCGCCGCCGCGGGCGACGAGCTGTTGACGATCAATCCGGCGACGCCGTCGTACGCCACGGTACTATCGATGATCCCCGACCGAAGGAGCGACAGCGTGGCGTAGTACTCGGTGATGCCTTCGCTCACCCAGAGCCAGGAGCTCGGCTGCGCATTCTCGTAGCGGTACGGAACGAGATCGGCGGGGCGGAGCCGTTTCACGTTCCAGGCGTGAAACATCTCGTGCGCATACAGGCCCGACAGATCCGCGTCGAGCGCCGACGCATGCACCTCGTCGACTTGAGAGCTCTGATGCTCGAGCCCGCCGCCATTGACGAGCGTGTCCGAGCGCACGAACACGGTGTAGTTCTCGAAAGGAATGTCGCGGAACACGTCGGCTTCGGCGGGAAGGAGCTTCGTGAGCCAGCCGAGGGTCCGGTCGCGCCGCGCCGGGGTCATCGCGCCGGCGGGGTAGAGAGCGAAGCGAACCCAATGGTTCGCGACGCGAGCGCTGTCGACGTCGAATCGTCCCGTGTAAAACGGCATGTCGACGAGGTCGTGATAATTCGCGGCGCTGAAGACATTTCGCGCGCCGGGCGTGGCTTTCATTCCCGTCGTGACGCGCCACCCCGCTTCCGTCCTCACCGTCACCGTCGCCGGCCAGTCGAACCCGCGGCCGACGGGATAAAGGAAGAGGTTGGTCCCATTAAAGAACGCGAAATTGGGTGCGGTCCAGGCGACGGCACGGTCGACGGCGTCGGCGAGATAGCGGAAGCTGACTTTCACCGTTCCCGCCGCCTTCGGCCGAATCTCCCAGGTCTGAAAGTCGACCTTTCGCCAGTCCAGCGCCTGGCCGTCCTCGTTCGCCACGAACTGTGACACCCGTCGCGCGAACCAAAGCAGCGTGTAGTGACCGGGCGACCACGCCGGCAGCGCGAGCACGACCGGTCGCGACGACGATACGGAAAACATCATCTCGACCGACAGGTGACGCGAGGCGAGGTTCGCCGAATCCGCGGTGATTTCGTAGCGAACGTTGGTGATCGGAGCTGACGGCGGAACGACGCCGGTCCGAGCGTCGACCGCGGCGGGAAGCAAGACCAAGAGTGCAAGGAAGCGACGCATGAATCGGGGGTTGGAGTGAGATGGCCGCCGAGCTTTGACAGCCCGCCCTCCCCGAGCGTTGGGTTCACTAACGAACCCTTTAAGGCAGTGATATGCTCTAAGGGGGGAGAGACCGTGGAGGTACTCCCGTGCCGTCCTTCGCCCGTATGACGCGACGCGCGCTCGTTCCCGTCGCCCTGTTCGCCGGAATCGCCGGCTGTTCCTCGCTGTCGTCGCGCTCCGACGTCAACGCCGGCCCTGCCAGTCAGCCCCTCTCGGACTCCGAGCGAATCGCGCACGTGTTGTCGCGGCTCACGTTCGGGGCGCGGCCCGGGGACGCCGAGCAAGTCGCGAAGATGGGGGTTTCACGATGGATCGATCGGCAACTGCGGCCGTCGACGATCAATGACAACGCGCTCGAGGAAGTCCTCGCGTCGATGTCTGCCTGGAATCAACCGACGACCCGGCTCGCGGGCTTCGAGGACGTTCCACGAATCGTCGCCCAGACGCCCCTGAGCACCTTGATGAAGGACACGTCCGCGCAAGCCAAGATCAACCAGATCAAAATCCGAGTGCTGCAGGCCTCGGGGATGACCGACAACTTTTTTGCCGGACGGGTGGCCCGGGCGCAGCTCAGCGAACGACAGCTCCAGGAGGTCGTGTCCGATTTCTGGGAGAACCACTTCTCGGTGTTCAGCGGCAAGATGCCGTCGCCGACGGCGCTCATCGACTTCGATCGCGAGGCCCTGCGCCCGAACGCCCTCGGCAACTTTAGAGATCTGCTAGGAGCGGTCGCGCACAGCCCGGCGATGCTCTTTTACCTCGACAACCACCTCAGCACGCGTCGCGGGTTGAATGAGAACTATGCGCGCGAGTTGATGGAGCTTCACACACTGGGCGTGGACGGCGGCTACACGCAGAAGGACGTGCAGGAAGTCGCGCGGGCGTTGACCGGCTGGACGATCGACCGGTCGCATCAACCGGTAACGTTCATCTTCCGCCGAGAGCAGCATGACACGAACGAGAAGGTCGTTCTCGGACATGTGCTCCCGGCGGGACGCGGAATCGAGGACGGCGAGGAAGTGCTGGACATCCTCGCGCACCATCCGTCGACCGCGAGATACATCGCGTTCAAGCTGGCGCGGCGCCTGGTGAGCGATGATCCGCCTCCGGCACTGGTCAGCCGTGCAGCGGATACGTTCCTGCGGACGAACGGCGACATCGCCGAAGTCGTGCGCACGATCGTCACGAGCCGCGAGTTCTTTTCGCGTGCGGCGTTTCGCGCGAAGGTAAAAACTCCCTACCAGCTCGTGATCAGCGCGCGTCGCGCGCTCAACGCGCCGCCGGACACGACGCCGCAGACCGCGCGGCTGATCGCCCGGCTCGGTCAAACGAGCTTCGGCTGGCAGACGCCCGACGGTTGGCCGGAGAAGGGCATCGCCTGGATGACTCCGGGGACCATGTACTCACGGATCAAGTTCGGCAACGACATTGCCGAGGGACGCGTGCCGACGATCGCTCCCAAGCAATGGCGCGACTGGCCGATGCTCAGCGCGGCGTCCTTGGATGCTCAGGTGGACGGCGTGGTCAACGACATCCTCGTTCACTGCGCCGACTCGCTGACACGCGCCACGCTGCTCGGCATCCGTCCGTCGGGCTCGAGCCAACCGCCGGCAGACGGCGACAAACGGTTGCGCGAGCTGCTTGCGATCGCGCTCGCCTCGCCGGAATTTCAACATCGGTGAACCTCGGCCAAGGCAGTTCCCGTTCGCCACAACTCACAGATAACCAGGAATGAGCTGGTTTCGCTTCACTCGCGGCAAGTGAGACGCTAACGAACCCAAGCGTTGAGGCTGCGCACAAAAAGACCTTGGTCAACCAGCCGCGCCTGGTCCGCGTTTTATCTTCAGATATCTGGGCGTGGAGGCGAAGGTGAGGGTTCGTGATTTACTCGAGCGTAAACCCGCGCGGGTTTATACGGTCGAGCCGAGTGCCCATGTCGACATCGCAATCAGCCAAATGATGGCGCACGACGTCGGCGGACTTCCGGTCGTGGGCCCCGACGGCAAACTCGTCGGATTCGTTTCCGAGCGCGACATCGTACGAGCAGTGCGGTTGCACGCCGGAACCTTCTACGAGCTGCGCGTGCACGACGTGATGCGACCAGCGGCGACGTGCGACGCGAACGACCGCGTCATGGAAGTGATGCGCCGCATGACGGCCGAGCGTCTGCGACATCTCGTCGTGCGCGATGACGATGACATCGTCGGCGTGATTTCGGTCGGCGACATCGTGAAAGACCGTCTCGAGCAGCTGGAGACCGAGACGGGCGTGCTTCGCGACTACGTGGCCGCGCAGCGGGCGCGATAGGAATCGTTCGGGCTAGTGAGCGCGCCGGGTCTCCGGCGCGCTCGTCACCTGTCCGACGCGATTCGTCTTCGAGGCGTTCGCGCCGCCCCTCCACGAGATCGCGACGAGCTTCACGCACACCATTCCCGTCGCGACGAGAATCACAACGACGAGACGACGCCGGTATCGCGCACCGTCGAGGCGAGACCGCACGGCGGTCTCTCGCTAGTGCGTCTGCGGCCGGAGGTTCCCCGCCGCGGACCAATTGTTTCGTGACCCACTCATTCAGAATCTCTGCGTGGCCGGGTGACAGCACCAACGGCGCGCCTCGCATAGAGCACGCGCTCGTAGAAAGCGTATCGCGATTTGGTTTCCGGGAGCCATCAGACCTTTGATATACTGCCAAGGCCCAATGGGAGGTGCGACCGTCATCGCAGAGAGTTAGCAGGCAACGAACGACGGCGGCCGAGTGTTTCTATCAACCAAGTCTCCGGCGACACACCTACGTTGGTTGACGCGGGTGCTGATCGCCCTGTGCATGTGTGTGCTCGCAGCCGAGCGCGTGACGGCGCAATGGACGACGCGCGGAGCACCGTCGGATAAAGGGTGGCGCTTTGGCCTCACGCCGTATATCTGGCTCGCCGGAATCGAGGGTGACGTCGGCGTCGGACCGCTTACGTCGCACGTCGATCTCAGTCCCAGCGACGTCCTCGACCACCTTCAATTCGCCGCCTCGCTGTACGGTGAGGCACGGCGGCAATGGTTCGTCGGCGGGATCGATGCGTTCTATGCCTCGGTAGGCGGCGCGAAAGCGGTCGTCTTTCGTGGCGATACGGGCACCTTCAACCTCACGAACCGACAGACGATCGTCACTCCGATGGTCGGGTACTCTGTGGGTAATACGATGTGGACGCTCGACCTGCTCGCCGGCGCTCGCTACTGGCGGACGCGAGACCGGTTGAGCGTAGATCGGCCTAACGGCCAGTCGCGCGACTTCACGACCACGACGGATTGGTGGGACGCCCTGGGCGGTCTTCGCCTCACCGGATCGATCGTCCAGCGTGTGCCGTTCACAGTCGGCGGCGACGTTGGCGGCGGCGGCGCGAAAAGCGATTGGCAGCTGCACGGCGATGTCGGCTACAAACTCTCGAGTGTCTGGACGCTCGGCGCCAGCTACCGCTACCTGAGCGTGGACTACAGCAAGAGTCCTCTCACCCTGGACATCGCGTTCAAGGGCTTCGTCGTCGCCGGGACGTACCGCTTCTAGCCGTCGGTCGACCGCGAGGCCGCAACACGGTCTTCCGCCGCTGGTCTGTGTCAACAGGTCAAGCCGGCGAGAAACCAACAGCGCGCCTGCGGCGAGCTTTTAAAGAACTCTAGTAGAAGACCGGCTGCCTTTTCCTCGCCCGATCGCGACTCGTGGGTGCCGTCGCCTTCGAAGTCGCTGCGGACCCAGAAAAAGCCGTCGCCCCGAGGGCTGAATGTGTCGCCCGCCCAGAAATACGCCGCCCATCCGAGCCACGCGCTCTTTTGCAGCGACAGGTCGCCGGCGCGCGAATCGATCGTCCCGTTGTCGAGCTGCCGAATCTGCGCCTCGACCAGCCACTTGAACGCGAACCCCGTTTCGTAAGCGTACGGCTCCGGATTGAGCGTGCTCGTCGCGAATCCCGCGTACGTACGGCTCGAGACGAACACCTGCTTCAAGTTCGGGTACCGAACCTTCAACGTCCGCGCGACGTCGCCGAGCCAGTGCTCGAGGATGTACGCGTCGGAGTTGGCATTGGGGAGTGAGATCGTGGGGTTGGCCCGCACGGCTCCCAGCCAAACCACCTGCACCTGCGCTTCCGACAGGCCCGCCGGTGTGAGCACGGAGTCGCGAACGCGATTGTAATTGGCGTCCGTCGGCTCGTCCCAGAGATCGGCGGTTTGGCCACCTCTGGCGCCGTTCGCGATGGCGAGCGTCGTGTGATTCACCGCCGGATCGGCGGCCGCCTTGCCCGAGAACGTCCACGGATTACAAACGGTGCCCGCCTCAGCGCAAAACTCCTGCGTCACATTGCTCATCCCCACGGAAAGCAGCACATACCTGCCATTCGGGCTCGGCCGCCCCTGCGTGTCGAGCGGTTGGATGAGCTTCGCCGCCGCGGCGCCGCGAGCGGCGTGACTCGCCGGCGGTTGGTTGGCGCCGTTCGGGTACAATCCGCCAGTAAAGCCTTTGTAGGTCCGGGTGCCGAGGTCCGTCAAGGGAACCCGCACGGTATCCGCCCCCGCCGGCACCGGAGGCGTGACGCCGGACGTCGACGCGTCCGATGAGCCGCCACACGCGAGCTGGGCGGCGACACCGACCGCTATCAATCCTGATGTAAAGAATCTTGTCATCGTTCTGCCCCCCCCGAAGAACCGCGACTGATAGGAGGACGCCGATTTTGTCCCGATGTGAAGGCCGAAAGCGAGAATCGACGCCCCTTGTGTCTCCCCTCGCGCGAGGTAGACTCGACTCCGACCCCATCCCCACGGCACACTCATGGCCCCGCGGTTCTCTCGCTCCGCTTTCTCCCTCGCGGCTCTCCTTGTGGCGTCGCCCATCGTCGCCCAAAACGCCGAGTCAATTCGCTTCGCGCGCAACGCGGGCATCGCCAACGACGGTCGAGTCGCGTTCACCTACCAGGACGACATCTGGGTCGTCGACGCCGACGGATCGAATCCGCACCGGCTGACCGTGAACGTCGCGCGAGACTTTTCACCCCGGTGGTCTCCCGATGGAAAATCAATCGCCTTCACGAGCAACCGCACTGGAAACAACGACGTCTTCGTGATTCCGGCGACCGGCGGCGAGCCGAAGCAGCTTACCTGGTACTCGGGCGACGATCAGGCGTTGTACTGGACGCCGGACGGGAAAGGGATCGTTATCTCGACGCAGCGCGGCGCGAACGCCTGGGGTTCGCCTTTGTATGTGGTGCCACTAGATGGCAGCATTGCCCGTCCACTCGGCATGGGCATCGCGCGCTCCGGCATGATTAGCCAGGACGGCGCAATGATCGCCTTCAACCGCAACCTGCCGTCGGCGTGGCGCAAGGAATATCGCGGCAACGCCGCGGCGACGATCGCGTTGATGAACGTGGCGAACGGTGACATTCAGGAAGCGACGAACTCGGATCTCAAACAGTACAAGACCTTCGCGAACAACGTGTTCCCGATGTGGGGCGCCGACGGCATGGTCTATTTCGCCTCGGAGCGCGACGGCACGTTCAATCTCTGGCGCATGTCGCCCAAGGGCGGGAACGCGCAGCAGTTCACGAATCTGAAGAGCGGCGGCGTCTTCTTCCCGTCCATCTCACCCGACGGGAAACACATCGTCTTCCAGCACGACTTCGATCTCTACACGGTGGAAGTCCCCGGTGGGAAACCGAAGAAACTGAACCTCTCGTTGGCGTTCGATCCGAAGGATTTCGACGTCGACGTCCTGACGACGCAGAGCCGGGCCGAAGGCTTCAGCGTTTCGCCGAGCGGTGAATACATGGCCGTGGACTACCACGGCGAGATCATGGTCGTGCCGACGGAGCAGGGCGTCGGCGAGCGTACGCAGGTGACGAGCTCACCGTGGCGCGAGCGCGCCGAGTCGTACTCCCCCGACGGCCGCAAGATCGCATATGTCTCCGACGAAGGCGGCGATCAGCAGGTCTGGCTTTACGACATCGCCACGGCGACGCACAAGAAGTTGTCGAGCACCGCCGGCGAGAAGGACAACATCGTCTGGGCGCCGAGTTCACAGAAGCTCGCGTTCGGCAACGACAACAAGGTATTCGAAGTGGATCTGACCGCCGCGGGGGGCGCGGCGCGCGAAGTAACGCACAACCCAGCTGGCGGCTTCACCGTGTCCGGCTATTCGGCCGACGGCAACTGGCTCGTCTACAGCCGGCGCGACGACGAGCAGAACGCCGAGGTCTACCTCTTCGACATCCGCGCGAAGAAGGAATACAACGTCACGCAGAGCGCTTGGAACGAGACGACCGGGCAACTCACGCCGGACGGCAAGACGCTCATCTTCTCGTCGAACCGCGACGGCGGACAGAATCAGCTCTTCGCCGTGTCGCTCGCGCGGCTCACCGAGGATCCGAACGATCCGCTCGTGCGCGAGCGCGTTCGCCGAGCAGGCGGCGGTCGCGGTGGACGAGGCAACGACACCTCGGGCGCGACGAACGTCGGACCGATATCGATCGAGCTCAAGGGAATCGAACGGCGCGTCACGCAGCTCACGCGCGGCACGTCGGGCGTGGGCTCGTACTTCCTGTCGCGCGACGGCCGCACCGTCTACTACGCGGTGGGCGGTGGTGGATTCGGCGGCGGCGGTGGACGAGGCGGCGGTCGCGGGGCCGCCGGCGATAATTCGCAGAACGGCCTCTACTCGGTTTCGATCGACGGGCGCGATCGCCGCAGAATTGCGTCCGGGACGTTCGCGGGCATGCAGCCGACGGCCGACCGCCGCACGGTGTACTTCCGCGGCCAGGTTCGCGCCCCAGCCGGTGAAGATGCTCCGCCGAATCCCCTCCCCCCGGGACGCGGCGGCGCGGGGGCGGAAGTCGGTTTCCCGATCGAACGGCTGACGATTGGCGCCGGCCAGCCAGCCGGTGGTGGCGCCGCCGGCGGCGGGCGCGCCGTGCAAGCGGGCGCCGCGCAGAACGCGGCCGGTGAAGGGGTGTCCTTCACCTTCAATGTCCGCGTCGATCGTCGCGACGAATGGAAGCAGCTGCTCGACGAGTCGTATCGCGTGATGAAATACCGCTACTACGATCCTCAGATGCACGGCAAGGATTGGGCGGCGATCTACGAGCGATACCGTCCGCTGCTCAAGTACGCGGGAACGAACGAGGACGTCTACGACATCGCCAATGCGATGATCGGCGAATTGAGCTCCTCGCACACCGGCGTGACCGGCCCGTCGAGCGTCAGCGTGCCGCGAGCGTACACGACGCGCTACCTCGGCTTCGAGATGGAGCCGGCCAACGGTCGATATCGCGTGACGCACGTCTATCGCGACGGACCGGCCGACAAGGATTGGATCGACATCTCGAGC
The DNA here is from genome assembly GCA_035535975.1 of Gemmatimonadaceae bacterium. Classification (GTDB taxonomy): domain Bacteria; phylum Gemmatimonadota; class Gemmatimonadetes; order Gemmatimonadales; family Gemmatimonadaceae; genus JAQBQB01. Next base: position 19,541 of record DATLPC010000079.1, read on the forward strand.
GGCGATTATGTCCTCTC
>DATLPC010000080.1:0-12446 GCA_035535975.1 Gemmatimonadaceae bacterium
TCGCTTCGCTCAGGATGACGGCGTTCGCTCAGGATGACGGCGTTCGCTCAGGATGACGGCGTTCGCTCAGGATGACGGCGTTCGCTCAGGATGACGGCTACGGCTCGCGCCCCTGAGAATGAGAGAATAGGTTCAGGCGTCCTCTCTCCTTCACCGGACGCCGACCATGCACAGCCGTCGAATCTCCCTTCTCGCAGCCGCTCTTTTCGTCAGCACCGTCCCGGTCTACGCGCAGAGCGGTGTGACAGATCCCATACTGCGCCGGATGTGGACGCTCGGAATGGACAGCTCGCACACCTGGGACCTTGCCCAAGTGCTGTTCGATTCGATCGGGCCGCGTCTGACCGGCACGCCGAACGGAACGAAGGCGAGCGACTGGGTCATGCGCACGTATCGCTCGTGGGGCATCGACGCGCGGCGAGAGCAGTATGGCACGTGGCGCGGGTGGGTCCGCGGCCCAAGTCACGTCGATCTCGTGAAGCCGTTCACGCGGTCGCTCGAGGCGGTGATGGAGGGATACAGCCCGGGCACCGGCGGCAAGGATGTCGCGGCGACGACGATCATTCTCCCGATGGTCGCCGACAGCAACGAGTTCGTGAAATGGCTGCCGAACGCGAAGGGGAAGTTCGTCCTCATGTCAGCCGCGTATCCGACCTGCCGTCCGGAGGAAGAATGGACGGCGATGGCCACGCCCGCGTCGAAGGCGCGCATGGACACGACGATCGTCAAACTGGTCGCCGATTGGACGACGCGCATTCGGAACACGGGCTATCCAGTCAGCGCCGGAAACCCGACGGGGAATCTCGGCCTTCGGCTCGAGAAGGCCGGAGCGGCGGGCGTCATCGTCTCCAACTTCGCCAACGCGACGTCGGAGGCGTGGGGCACATACACCGTCTACGACACGAAGAACAAAACGGCGCCGGCGATCGCGATGAGCTGCGAGGACTACGGGCTCCTCTATCGACTGACTGAAAAGAACCAACATCCGGAGATCCACGTCAACGCGACGAGCCAGTCGCTTGGCGAAGTCCCCGTGTACAACACGCTCGGCGTCATCAAAGGAAGTGAGAAGCCGAACGAATACATCCTGCTCTCGGCCCACTTCGATTCGTGGGACGGCTCGCAGGGCGCGACGGACAATGGCACCGGCACGATCACGATGATGGAAGCGATGCGCATCCTGAAGCTCGCCTATCCGAACCCCAAGCGAACGATCATGGTCGGCCACTGGCCGGGTGAAGAGCAGGGGCTCAACGGCTCGCATGCATACGCGTACGATCATCCAGAGATCGTGCGAGCGATTCAGGCCGGATTCAACCAGGACAACGGAACGGGTCGCATTCAGAGCACATCGGGCGTCGGTCTGCCGAATGCCGGTGAGCATATGCAGCAGTGGTTGTCGAAGCTGCCGTCGGAGCTCCAATCACAGATCCGGTATAACGGCGTTGGTGCCCCGGCGACCGGTGGGACGGACAACGCGTCGTTCAACTGCTATGGGGCGCCGGTGTTCGGCCTGAGCTCTCTCGGCTGGGACTACGGCACGTACACGCATCACACCAACCGCGACAGCTTCGACAAGATCGTCTTCGACGATCTCAAGGGGAACGCGACGATCGTCGCGATGCTGGCGTATCTCGCGTCGGAGGATCCGTCGTTCATCACGCGCGAGCGCGCGGACGTGTCGGCCGGTCGTGGTGGGTTTGGCGGCGGCGGTCGCGGGGCGCCGACAGGACGCGGGGCGATCCAACTCGGTGGTGGCGGCGGCGGTCGTGGCGCGGGCGGCGGCCGTGGCAACGCCCTCGACGCGAAAGGGTGGGGCACGACCTGTCCAAAGACGCCACGCTTTACCAGCGACAGCTCGCGCGTGACCGCGCCGTCGATTCGACCTAACTGAGCCCCAACGCAGTCATGGCGTCGGCCGGATCGAATGGCTTTTGCAGCACCACGAGACTGCGATAGCGGTTCGGCACCACCGACGTTTCGTAGCCCGTGGCGAGCACCGTCGGAACCTGCTTGGCGATCAGACTATCCACGACCGCATACGCCTGAATGCCGCGCAGGTTGATGTCGACCAGCGCGCCATCGATCGTCGGTGTGGATTCAATCAACGCGAGGGCCTTCTCGACGGTGGCCGCCGGACCGATCACCTCGGCGCCGCACACGCGTAATCCGCGCGACAACGCCGAGGCGACGATGTGCTCGTCTTCGACGAGCAAAACGCGCGGGGTCCTTTGCTCGGGCGTCGTCATCGTTGGCGATTCTACTCGAGCGCGAGCGCCACGGAGCAGCGGACGGTATCGCTGCCGATTACGAGCCGGGTTTCCGCGTCGAGCTGGAAGGGCAGCGACTCCTCGATGAGCGTGCGCCCGAGCCCAACGCGCTCGGCGTCCGACGCGCCGCGCGCGACGATGCCGGTTTCTTCCCACTTCAGAAGCACTCGGCGCGCGCCGCCATTGTCGTCTACGGTCCACGTCACCGAGAGCTGACCGTCGCGCGACGCGAGCGCACCGTGCTTGCGCGCGTTAGTCGCCAGCTCGTGCAAGCCAAGCGCGAGGATCTGCACCGAGCGGCTCGGGAGAGCGACATCGGGGCCTCCGATGATGACGCGAACGCCATCGGGCTTCGCGCCGAGGGCAGACAGCTCGAGCTCGACCAGCTCACTGATCATGACCGGACTCGCTTCGCCTCGCGACAGCAGGCCTTGCACGCGCGACAGCGTGGCGAGCTGTTGACGGAACGGGACGGCGAAATCCGTCAGCGTCTTACACGACGCGAGCGTTTGCTGGGCAAGGCCGTCGACGACCGCGAGCAGATTGCGCGTGCGATGCTGTAGCTCGGCGATGAGCATGACGTTCGTCTGCTCGGCGCGCTTCCGCCCGGAGATGTCGAGCACCACACCGTGGAAGCTCACGACGCGATCTTGCTCGAACACGGTCTTGCCCCTTGTCGCGACCCACCGCTCAAAACCGCCGTTGACGCCGACGACGCGATATTCGATGTCGCAAACGCCGTCCCCTGCCGGATCGACGCTCTGGCCGAGCGCCGCCGCGACGCGGTCGCGATCGTCGGGATGGATGCCGCGCAGAAAGACCGCCAGATCGACCGGTGAGTCGGGCGTCAGATCCCACATTGCCTTGAGATGGGCGTCCCACTCGATCGCCTGCGTGAGTGGATCGGACCGATAACGTCCCAACCCGACGAGATCCACGGCGGCACGCAGCTCGTGAACGTCGTCCATCGTCGACGCGCGCGGGGGCCCGGCGTACATGCACAACTTTCCTTCCACGGCGACGCCGTCGACGCCGACGATCGGGCTCGTTGCGAACGTGCCGCGCGCCACCATCTGCGAGACCGACGCACCGGGCTGGCCGAGTGCAGCGGGATGCGAACCGGCGGGCAGGAAGGGAATAAATCGGTCGTTGTAGATCAGCCGCTCGGCGCGTCCGAGAAACAACACAGCAGGTACGGGCGAGCGAAGACAGATTCCGATCGCCGTTTGGCAGCTCGGCGACCAAGTGTCCATCGCGCCGAGCTCCGTCGTCGACCAATCCGCATCTCGAATCATCCGGCCTAGTTCGCCGGCGTCGGCGAGCCAGTTCATGGCGAAGCCCCCGTCATCGGCGAGAATACTAACGCTTTGTTCGCTCTCGCACGATGCAGATCGGGCGTGCGGCGATGTATTCCGCACACCCGTTTCATAAGGCTTCCGACTACCGCGGCGTCAACGTTCCGACCAACCCGTGGGATTCGTCATTCGGCCCCGCCGAGAAGAACAGCGTCGTCGAGGTTGGGGCGAAGTCCAAGCCCCACAGGCCGGGAATCGACACGGGCGCGCCGCCGGGCGCGCGCAACACTTCGACGAGCGCGCCGGAGGTACGATCATAGGCGCCGATGGTGCCGTCGCCGAAGTTGCCGATCAAGATGTCGCCGCCAAACTTGCCGAAACCCGCTGGAGCAGCGGCGATGCCCCATGGCGAGTTGAGCGAGCCGTGCGACGCAAAGCGCCGAACCAGGTCGCCGGCGGGGGTGAAGATGTCGACGAATCCGTTCCCGACGCCCGGATCGTCGTCCTCGTTGTCCGGTGCTTTCTGCTTTGCGTACGTGACCCAGAGACGATTGTCGATGGCCCGAATGCCGAACGGCGCATACCCGGCGGGAATCGTCGCGTCGGTGAAGCTGGTGACGAAGCTGAAGCTCGCGTCGAAGACGTCGATGCGGTTCTGCTTGAAGTTGGTCAGGTAGAGGAACATGGCATCGCCGTTCAGTCCCATCGCGATGCCTTTGTACACCGCGCCGTCCGCCGAGCGATCGGCCATGAGGATCGCGGACGATCCCGAGCTGCTGTTCCAGGCCGAAATGGTGCCGTCTTCACCGGCGAAGATGAGCGCCGCTGCCCCAAGCGTCGGTCCGGAACTCGCGCCCGGAAGGACAAAATCCGCCGAGCGATTGTAGATCATCCCCGTCGGAACCCCGACTTCACCCGACACGGCCGACGGAATGGAGATCGTCGGCTGCAGCTTCGCGCCCGCCTGCGTGTAGAAGGTCGATGTTCCGGTTCCATTGTTCGCCACCCAGAGGGCGCCGTCGGGGTTGAACACCAGCCCCCACGCGTTCACGAGCTTCGGATCTATCGTGACCGGGTCGAACGACGAGATGTCGGCGACGAGATTTGTTTGGACGAATGTCGTATTGGTGATCGGCGTGACGAAAAGATTTGTGTCGCCGGCTGCCTCGCACCCAGCCACGGTCGCGAGCGCGACGGCTGTGCTCAGCGACGCGCCGAGCCGTGCTACTGAACGATGCATCGTACCTCCTGTTAACCGAGCGACAAAACACCGACACCTATCGGGCGTCGCGGTCTACAGGTGGTCAGACAAGAAGCGCACCGACTCAGGTCGTGGCGCGTGCGGGCGCGCCTACGCCGATGGTCCCATCACTTACGCGGGCGGCTGTCCCGTCTGCGGCTGCGCGTCCGGGTCCTGCTGCTTCGGCTGGAGCTTGATCGCCTGGCCGAAGTTGCGCGTGATCGTGAGGAATACGGCGCGTGTCCCGAAGAAGCGCTCGCTGTATTCCACCACGGTGCCATTCGCCGTGCGGTAGCCGAACTTCTGCAGCTTGAACGGATCGGACACGCGAAGTGAGATGTTCCCTTGGTCGCCCCACACCTTGTAGCGCCCGGCGAGGTTCATCGACACCGATGCGATCTGCGATCCGCCCTCGGTCGCGAACGGAGCGCGGTAGAAGGCGAAGAGCTGCGCGTCGGCTTTCGGTGAGAACTTCCACGTCGCGTTCGTGCGCGCCGACCACACCATCGCGCGCGCCGACAGGTTGCCGGAGAGATTCGACGCGTCGCTCTTGTAGTGATAGAGACTTCCGCCGCCACCAAGTTGCAGCGGACCCTTGTGCGCGTTGACGTTGAGGTCCGTGCCGATGGTGAGCGTGCTGGCGACGTTGTCGAACGTGCTCACCGACACACCCGTCGAGTCGACGAACTGAATATTGCGCACCGCGTGCGCCGTGCTGCGGACGTAGGGGCTGAGTTGGATCGATCCCCACGAGCGCGCTTCCTGATAGCCGCCCTCGATCGCGTCGGTGTATTCGGCGCGAAGTCCCGGATTGCCGCGGAAAACGTTCCGCGTGTCCATTCGCGTCTCGATTGGGCTGAGCTGAAACGGATTCGGCCGGCTCACCCGGCGCGAGTAGCTGATCCGCGCGGAACGCATCGGCGAGAAGTTGTACGAGACGATCGCGCTCGGATACGCGCTGGCGTATCGGCGGTCGTACTGCTGGCCGACCGTCGTGAGATCCAGGTATGTGGCCGCGTCCTCGAGACGAAGCCCGGTCTGTGTCTGCACCTTGTCCAGCTTGCCCGAGAGCAGTGCATAGCCGGCCGCGATGTCCTCGTGGTAGTCGTATCCGCTTCGCCGGGCCGCATTCGACTCGAACAGCCCCGTCGAGGAATTCAAATAGGACGCGTCGAAGTCGTTCGACGTCGTACGCCGCGTTCCCTTGAGTCCCGTCTCCAGCTTGAAGTTCTGCCCGAACTGGCCGGTGTAGTCCGCCTTCCAGTTGAGGTACGGATAGCGGCCTTCCATATGATCGTGTTCGGTCGGAATCGCCGTGGGAGTCGACGCGTCCGATCGGACGACTGTACCCGACAGGTCCATGTCGTTCTTCGCGTTCGTGTTGGAGTACTCCAACTCCGTCGAGAACAACGGCTGGTTCTTCAGCGTCATCCGGCGGAAGGCCACGCTGTAGTCTTGCGAGACGTTGCGCGAGATCTGCGACGTCCGCTGATCGAACGCGCCGATGACGGCCCGATCGTCGTCGAGATCGGTGTACGACGACGATTGATTGCCACCGAATCGACCGCCGTACATGAACCCGTCGAACGAAAGTGTGTTGCGCTCGGTAAACCGATACTCCGAACGCAGCGAACCACCGCCGGAGACCGGCGATTGACGGCCGTTCAACTGTGTCTCGGTGAATGCCGGAGTCGGCACGACCAGATTCGTCCGCGAGATGACACCCGACGTCGCCCGGCGATCCTGATACACGTTCGCCGATCCGAACAACGTCAGCTTGCCTTGCTGCTTGCCGATGTTCCCGCCGGCGTTGACCATGCCGGTCGACGCCGTGCCGGCATTGACGCCGCCGCTCAACCCCAGCTGCGTTTCCTGGTTGAGCACGATGTTGATGATGCCCGCCGTGCCCTCGGGATCGTCCTTCGCCGACGGGTTCGTCGCGACTTCGACATTCTTCACGGTGCCCGCGGGAAGCTGCGCCAGGAACGCACCGAGCTGGTCGCCCTTGAGCGGTGTGGACCGACCGTTGATCTGAATGACGACATTCGCGTTGCCGCGAAGACTGACGTTATTCGAGCCGTCTACCTCGACGAGCGGAATGTTCCGGAGAACGTCGACCGCGGTCCCGCCGCTCGCCACCGGCATGCTCTTGACGTTGTAATTCGTGCGATCGGGCGCCAGCACGACGTCCTCGCGCTCGGCGACCGTCTGCGACGCCTCGAGCTTCGCCGCAACCGCGTGCAGTGCAATCACGCCAACATCGACGGCGGGATGATCGGCCGTGACCGCGACGTCGTTGCGAAGGAGTGGCGCGAATCCGATCGCGCGAACGCGCACCGTGTACCGTCCGGGACGCAAGCCGTCGACGCGAAACGAACCGTCTTCCTTTGGCAGCGCTCCGCTCACGAAGAGCGAATCACCGGCGCGGCGGACGGCGATCGATCCGCTGGTCACGGCACGGCCGCTCGCCGAATCAATCAGCTTTCCTCTGATTTCACCGGCCCCGATCACCGCCGCGGGACGCGACGGCGGCGCCTGCTGCGCGATGGCCTCGTGACCGATGGACGCAAACGTGGCAGCGGCAGCGACAAAAAAAGCTCGAAGCATTAGAGCGTACTCGATGGGGTGGAGGAACCGGCGGCCACGCAAACTGGGACACCGGTCGTCATCCAATGGTTCGCTCGATCGAGCGATTCATTGACGCGCGGAAGTCAGCGGCGTCGTTGCCCGGCAACGCGGCGCCGGGCGTACGGACTCACCAAAGACGATTCGCACAGCGTTGACGCAAACAGTCAGATTTATTTACGGCGTCGCCGTGAAGATCGCTGTGAAACGCCTTCGTTACTCTCGGAGTCGTCCGCTTTTTCGCCGCTTAGCGTCGCCCAGAAGCCGTGTCGTACCTTCAGCTGGTTGTCGACGTCATCGACGCCCAGCGCATCTTCGGCGATGTATTCGGCGAGACGCTTCTCATGGCGGTCTTCCACCGTGCCGGTGAGCGTCACGATTCCGTCACCGACGCGAACTTCGATATCCGATGCGTCGATGTCGGGGTGCGTCATCAAGCGATCGCTGATCTCTTCCTGAATTCGCTCGCTCGAGCGGCGATAGCCCTTCGGTCCGCGTCCGAAGAAGCGACCGCGCCGGTGCTCGCTGGCGACGTCGGCATACGGATAGTTTTTCGGACGCGAAAATCCGATTGCCTCGGGCAGGCTTCGCTGCCGCACATCCGGCGGAAGGTCGCCGCCGTGGATGTCGATCGTCGGTTCGCCGCCGGGACCCGCGGTCAATCCGCCGAGCAGCTGGCCGTCGCGCATCACGAGCTCCGAACCGCCGGAATCGTAGTAGCCTTCCGCTCCGCGCTCACCCTGTCCCCATGCTGCCGGTGTTCGTATCTCGAGATGCTTGCCCGCCGGAATTCCACCCGACATCGGGTACACACCCGTTGGCCCCACCTCGTCGCGACGGCCGGCGCCGCCACCCGGTTGGCCACTTTCGCGTACATCCGCGGGTGTGCGGTTGGACCGAGCGGACCGTCTGCCATTCCCCGCCATGATCTTCCTCCTTCGCTGAAGGTCTACGAGACAGGCGCGGCATGCCGCGCGCGATCGAGCAGTGCGTGCACTTCGTCGTCGGTGGTTTGCGAGAAGTCCTCGTACCACAAACCGACGGCGCGAAACGGTTGGGGCGTCGCGAGACAAACGACGTCATCGGCGATTGCGCGCAATGCCTCGCATGTCTCCGGCGCGCCGACGGGAACGCCGACGACGATCGCCGCGGGAGGAGGACTTTGCGCGCGGACGGCTTGCACCGCGGCGCGCATCGTCGAACCGGTCGCGAGCCCGTCGTCGACGAGGATCACGATCTTGTCGCGCACGTCGGGAAAGGCGCGCTCTCCCCGATAACGGCGTTCCTGTCGCGACAGCTCCGCGCTCGCTCCGGCTGTGACGTGCTCGATGTCTTCCGCGCTGACGCCGGCCATGCGAACCAGATCTTCGTCGAGCACACGGACACCGCCACTCGCCAGTGCACCCATCGCCAACTCTTCCTGGCCGGGAACGCCGAGCTTGCGGACGACGAACACGTCCAGCGGAGCGCGAAGCGCGTCCGCGACCTCAAACCCGACTGGGACGCCGCCACGCGGAAGAGCGAACACAATCACATCGGGCCGATTGGCGTAGTGTCGTAGCCGATCGGCAAGACGCTCACCGGCCTCGCGACGATCGGAAAAGCGCGGCCACATAGCCGAACTCGCGCGCACAGCCCATGCCGTTTTTCGATGAATGACCGGCGAACGCGGCACTGGAGATGCGGCGAGCACTCACCACTGCTACGGAGGCAACGATGTCTCTCAAACTGAGCTCGACCGCGTTCGAGGCGAACGGCGAGATTCCCGTCGTCCACACCTGCGACGGCCCCGGAACGGCGCCGCCGCTCGCGTGGACGGGCGCGCCTCCCAGCACGCGCGCCTTCGCGCTGATCGCCGATGATCCGGATGCACCCGATCCGGCGGCGCCTCAGCGTACATTCGTTCACTGGGTCGTCTATGAGATTCCGCATTCCGAGACGAGTCTCAACGGAAAGGGCTTTCGAGAAGGGCTCAACGATCGCGGTCAACGCGGCTACACCGGTCCATGTCCTCCCAAGGGCCGCCACCGCTACTTCTTCAAGCTCTACGCGCTCGACACCGAGCTCGGCGACCTGGGCGAGCCGACCAAGACCGATCTCGAGCGCGCGATGAATGGGCATGTGCTGGAGAAAGCGGAACTGGTGGGCACGTACGAGCACGCGCACGCCCGGCGCTAGTCAAACGGGCACGGCCTGCGCTCTAGCCGCGACGTCTGGAGCGCGTCATCTTCGCGGCCATGTCAGACATGGACCGCAGGACGTTCGGGAAGATCGTCGGCGCCGCGGCCGTCGGCGCGGCCATTCCGGGCATGCCGCCGACGACCTCCGCCGCGGATGACCTCTGCTATCTGAGTGCCGTCGAGCTCCTGGCGCGAATTCGCCGCAAGGACCTCTCGTCGCGCGAGCTCGTGGCGGCGAACCTGGCCCGCATCGAGCAGGTCAACCCGAAGGTCAACGCGGTCGTGACGCTCGTCGCGGAGCAGGCGCGCGCCGACGCCGCGCGGGCCGACGAGGCACAGGCGCGCGGCGAGCGGCTTGGTCCGCTCCACGGGCTGAGCGTCCTGCACAAGGACTTGATCGACACGGCCGGTATTCGCACGACCCACGGGTCGCCCTTCTTCAAAGACAACGTCCCCAAGAACGACGCACTGATCGTCGCGCGCGTGAAGCGGGCGGGAGCCGTCACGCTCGGCAAAACGAACACGCCCGAGTTCGGCGCGGGCTCGCAGACGTTCAATACGGTATTCGGCGCGACGCGTAATCCGTATGACCTCGGTAAGACGTGCGGCGGCAGCAGCGGCGGCGCGGCGGTCGCGCTCGCCTGTGGCATGTCGCCGATCGCCACGGGGAGCGACACGGGCGGCTCGCTCCGCAATCCGGCCGCGTTCTGCAACGTCGTCGGTTTTCGCCCGACGCCGGGCCGCGTGCCGTCCGACTCGTCGACGTGGTCGCCGCTCTCGACGAGCGGACCGATGGCGCGCAGCGTCGCCGACGTCGCGCTCTTTCTCAGCGTGATCGCGGGGGCGAACGCGGCGAGCCCGCTCTCACTGACCGACGACCCGTCGCGCTTCGCGTCCGCGCTCGACGCGAATGTGAAGGGCGCGCGCGTCGCGTGGTGGCGCAACCTCGGCGGCGTCCCCGTCGAGCCGGAGATCCGGCGCGTCATGAACGCGAATCGCGCGGTCTTCGAGTCGCTCGGGTGCATCGTCGAGGAGGCCGAGCCGGATTTCAGCGGCGTCGACGACGCATTTCCCACGCTCCGCCATCTTTCATATCACTCGAGCTACGCGGCGCTCGCGAAGCAGAAGCCGGAGTGGATGAAGGACACGATCAAATGGGAAATTGCCGAAGCGGAGCGACAGAGCGCCGCCGACGTCGCGCACGCGCTGGAACGGCAGTCGCGCATGTACGCCGACAGCGTGCGCTTCTTTCAGCGCTACGACTATTTCGTTCTCCCGGTGACGCAGGTCGCGCCGTTCGACGTGACCACCCCGTATCCGACATCGATCGCTGGAACGCCCATGGCGACGTACATCGATTGGATGCGCTCGTGTTGGTACGTGACGTTCATGGCCAATCCGGCGATCTCTCTACCGGCCGGGTTTACCGAGACCGGCTTACCGGTCGGCCTACAGCTCGTCGGACGCCATCGCGACGAGTGGGGCGTGCTGCGGATGGCGTACGCGTTCGAGCAGGCGACGCGTCACGCGACGCGGCGGCCGCCGGTCGTCAGCGCTTGATCGATCAGCGCTCGCGCTTGCCGTCGTGGCCGGCCGGGCGTCACCCGACGCGCGCTCCTGTCGCTCTTCGTGATCCCCCATCAAGAGGATCACGCCATGGATGGTTTCGGAGCGTGTGATGAGCGGCGAGATCGTCACGGCCGGCTCTACAACGTCCTCATTTCGGTGCCTAGGCATACTGCAGAGTACGATGCGTCGCGACGTGCGACAGCTGACAGACCGGAGTCAACCGTGTGGCACGCTACATGAATCGTGTCCACTTGCCCTGGTACTAACGTCCGATAGACTGGTCACTCGGGCACGATAACCCAGACCGTCGAGGTGACCCGTGATTGAACTGCCACCCAGCACCACGCTGGACGCACTCGTCCGCTGCCGGCAAGTGATAATGACCCGGACAAACGACGTCCTCACCACTACGTCAATGCGAGGCGCCCGTGCGGACGGCGATTCCGTCCAAGCACTTACCGGACTTCTCATGACGTCACTGGAAGAGCTGAAAGTGGCTGAGGAGGAGTTGCGGGAGCAAAATACCGTGCTGACCGAGCTGCGAGCCGCCGGTGATCAGCGTGCGCATCACTACCGCCAGCTGTTCATGCACATACCGGCGCCCGCGCTGGTGACCGACACCCTCGCAACCATCCTCGAGTCGAACCACGCGGCCGAGCATCTGCTTCGACGAGACGCGGGACATCTGGAGCGAAAGCCGCTTGCCGCGCTGCTCCATCCGAAGTCCCGCGCCGATTTCAGAACGCGTCTCAACAGGCTCGTTACGAGCGACGACAGCCGACACATCTGCCTGACGGTCAATCGTTACGGAGATACGCCCGTCGATGTGGAGGCCACGGTATCGATCGTTCCTGACGTCGGACCGACGCGCTCCAGCGCGCTGTTCTGGCTCTTCACGACACCGTGCAGGAGCGAGTAGGATCGTCGGCGAAAACTGAATCCATACAACATCGAGCGGGGTCATGCGACATATTCGTCGCATGACCCCTTTTTCGCGCAGGGACTTTCTCAGGGCGGGCGCGACCGTCGGCGCCGCGGCGGCAACCACGCAGTTTCTCGCGTGCGCACGCGCTGCCCCATCCATCGTAGCGCAGGCCGGGCGCTCCACCCTCGACATCCTCGTACTCGGCGGCACCGGGTTCATTGGCCCACACCTTGTCCGTTACGCCATCGGCCGCGGCCACCGCGTCACCATCTTCACCCGCGGCCGGCACGAAGCGGAGCTCCCGAACGAGGTCGTTCGTCTCCAGGGAGACCGCAACGGACA
>DATLPC010000081.1:0-45948 GCA_035535975.1 Gemmatimonadaceae bacterium
TGCGTCGCCGATCAGCGCATCGAGGGCGGCCGGATCGAACCCGTGCTCCGCCCCCGGAGTCTGTTTTCCTTTCTTCGAGTGAGCCATACCGACCCTCCCAGGTCAGAGTATGGCCTCACACACAGAATTTCGGACAGCCCCCTTTTCATCGCCATTTCTGGCCGACTGTTGTCAGTTCCGGTCTTTGTTAGTCCCGCTCTTTGTTAGTCCCGATCTTTGTTAGTCCCGCTCTTGGTCAGCCCCGCTCTTGGTCAGTCCCCGCTCGCGCCCTTTCTACTTGGAGCCCTCCGCCAATCGCCGAATCTCTCCCGCCATCGTCTTGACCTTTGCCGCGTCTTTCGCTCCGGCGGCATCCTTCTCGACTTGCGCGGCCAGCTTGGTCAACGCCGCTCCTCGCGCTGCTCCGTTCTGTTTCTCCGCTGCGTCGAGCGCCTTCCCGATCGCCGCCGTCCGCTCGGACGCCAAGCCGTTGTCACGGACCAACTGATCGAGGTAGGAGCGCACAACCGGGAACGCCGCCGGCCAGACGATCTTCGGTTGGCTCTGCGGATTGTACTCCACGAACTTCACCAACTTGGCCGCGGCAAGCTCGTTCGCCGACAGCTTGTCGGTCGGCTGCAGCTCGAGAATGTCGAAGCCCCGGGCCAGCTCGGACGAGTACACCAGTCCGTTCCAGTAATACGCTCCCCACGAGCCACCGATCGTCCCGCGCTGGCGGGCATTCGCGGTGTCACCCGGCGCCGGCGGAGCGTCGGCCGGACCGCGGTCGAAGAACGCGATCTCGAACGGATGGTCGGGATCGGTGAAATCGATCACGTCCACTCCGCCCTGATACCAACCCTGCACCATGATGTCGCGGCCCGGCACTGGTACGAGACCGCCGTTGTGCGACACGCAGTTCTCCTGCGCGGTTTGTGCCGACGGAAGCTTGAAGTAGGAGTGCTGTGTGAGCTTCCCCTTGCTGATCGTCAGCGTCGTGTTGCCGCCCATCTCGAGCATGCTCGTCGCCTGACACATCGGCCCGGTGCCGCCGCCCCACTCGTCGGTGAACACGACCTTTGAGCCGTCGTTGCTGAACACCGCGGTGTGCCACAGCGAGAAGTTCGTGTCGGCGCGGGCGTCGAGACGAACCGGCTTTTCCGGGTTCTTGATGTCGACGAGCAACCCGTAGCTGGCGCAGGCGCCGGCGAGCAGGTGCATCGCCGGATACGCGGTCACGTCGTGACAGTTGCGCGGGCCGGTCGGCTGGGTCGGATCGGGCCGCGCGGCGCCCTGGGTCGCGACCTGCGCCGAATCGCCGCCACGCGCACCACGTCCGCCCCGTCCACCGCGTCCGCCGCCACGATTCGCCTGCGCCTCGCGACGCATCGTGCTCGTCGGCGCCGGCTCGAGGCCGGTGAAGATGCGGGCGCCGGTCACGACTTCCGCTTTTTCCGGATGCGCGAGCGGCACCTTGATCACGTCGAGCCGATAGATCGAGTTGTTCACGTCGGCGGGATCGGTGCCGTTGTTGCAGCCGGCGAGCTCCGTCGCCGGACGCGCCCCCTGGCTACCGGAGATGTAGATGTACACGACGCCCTTGTCCGTCGGGCTCGGGATCACCGTGTGCGTGTGCGAGCCTTTGCACGTCTGGACGTTCTTCACGAGCTTCGGCGCCTTCGGGTCCGACACGTCGTAGATGCGGACGCCGGCCATGTGCTCGGACGGATCCTTCACACCGCCCTTCCCGCAATCGTTGCGATTGCCGTTACCCTCGGCCGAGATGAAGAGCAGATGCCCGACGATCGACGGGTCGCCCTGCGAAGTGATGCACGGCACGACCGCGACCATCTCGGGCTTCGACGGATTCTTCACGTCCCAAATCGTGAAGCCGGCGAAGTTGCCTTGGTAGACGTAGTGATCGCGGAAGGCGATGTCGGAATTGATGAACGTGAGGCCTCGCACCGAATCGAACTCCGCCGGCTTCTTGCTGAACGACACGAGGCGCATGCCCTGCGCCGCGATGCCGGCGTCGTACATGCCGGGTTTGAGTCCGTTACGCGGATCGTTCCCAGTCGGGTACGTCTGGGCATGCGCCGAAAGCGACGCGAGTGTGAAAACGGCGGTCAAGGCGCCGATCCTGCGGACAGTTCCCATCGGATGAAGCTCCGGTAGTGGGTCGGTGGGGAGAGGAGTTACAGGTTTGTTACAGGTTTCCGAGCATCTGCTGCATCGTTCCGATCTCCGCCGTCTGCACGGTCTGGACGTCATTGGCGAAGACCGAGACGTCGATGTCCTGGCCCGCCTGCGGCGTCGCGAAGAGATCGGCGACCATCTTGAGAGCGCCGTTGTGGTGCTGGATCATCAACACCAGGAATTGGCGGTCGAACTCTGTGCCCTTCGACGCGTCGAGCTGCTTCAGCTGATCGGCGGTCAGCATTCCCGGCATTTGCATCGAATGCCAGGACGACGTGTCGGGCGCGTCCTGACCGTTGGCGCGAAGCCATTGCTGCATCAGGCGGATCTCGACGATCTGGGACTGGTCTATCTTTTGGGCGAACTTGAGCAGGTGTGGGCCGGCGCCGTGGTCGGCCGCCATTCGCGACATGTAAATGGCCTGGGCGTGGTGGGCGATCATCCCCTGCATGAAGCGAACGTCCGCCTCGGTGAACACGGCACCGGCTGGGATCTTGACCGGCGCCATCGACATGGAATGAGCGCTCGGCTCGCTCTTGGTGGCTTCGGAAGGCGGCTGATCCTTTGCCTTGCACGAGACGCAAAGCGTCAGGGTTGCCGTTACGACGGCGATTCGTGGAAGAGACTGTGGCATGTAGGGTTGGATGATACCGGCGGGGCCAGCTTTCTCATAGAACGCAGAGGGACGAATCGGCGTTGTGGCGTGGCGGGCCAAAGCGCGGTGAGCCGTGACGTTATCGCCCGATCGCGCAGTCGTTGGACCAACGTCCGCGGTGAAAACACCGTGGACGCTGAACATTCTAGTGATGTATTGGGCGCTCGCTCGTCCTCAGGCACCCGCATCACGCCGGCGGGCAGGTTCATGATGATGAAGTGTGTCCGGCCGAGCTCGCCCGGGCAATTTGCGTGACCCACGTGACAGCGAGCGTGTTCGCACACCAGTATTGGTGTGGTCGGTACGCGGTACCGCACTCCAAAGGAGCACCGAGCAATGGCGATCTGGAAGGAAGCAACGTCCCCCAAAAAGGAAGCAGCCCCGATGAGCCCCCCGCCCCCCGCCGCCCCCTCCTCCGAGCCAGCCTACAAGCACACCGAGACGTCACTCGACTCGATCCCGACGCCGTCGCCGATCTCGAGCTCGACGCGCCGAAGCGTGCACCGTGGTGAGCCGGCCGAGTCGATCATCGCCTCGGACATCACCATCGAAGGCAAGATCGAGGGCGCGGGACACATTCGTCTCGCCGGCCGCTTCAAGGGCGACGTCCATATCCAGGGCGACCTCACGATCGACGCCGGCGCCAAGCTCACGGGCAGCGTCCGCGCGAATACCGTGATCATCAGCGGCGAGATCGAGGGAAACATCGAGAGCGCGCAGCGCGTCGAGCTGCTCGACTCCGGTATGTTGACCGGCGATCTCAAGGCAGGTACGGTTACCTTTGCGGCGGGCTCGCGCATGCGCGGACGCGCCGAGTTTGGCTGGGGCGACGAAGCTCAATCGCGCCCGGGACTCACGCTAGGGACCACTAGCCTCGCTTCGTGACCACAGTTCGTTCGTCGGCAGCGGGGGCGACGCGACTCTGCCCCCACTGCCGTGCGGTAATTCTGCAGAGCGCGACCAGCTGCCCGGCTTGTAAGAAGCACCTACGCTTCGAGCCGGGCGCCGCCGCGCGCGCGGCGGCGCCGAGCTTCTCGGCGCTCAGGCTCGAGGGCTCGCTTCGCCATCCGGTGAACGGTCAGTCGTGGGAATACTCGGTCCTTGTCACGGTCCGCAACGACAAGGGCGAGGAAGTCTCGCGTCAGGTCGTCGGGGTTGGAGCGATTCATCCCGGTGAAGGACGCAACTTCACCTTTTCCGTCGAAGTTTTTAAACCGGGCGAATCGAAGCTGTCCGGCACGTAACCCGCGCGCACCGCGCGCGAGATGACCGAGCACAACACGGCAGTCGCCAGTGGTTCCTCCTCCTCGCGACAGGACGAGTGGCTCTGGGGTTGGGATCCGACCCCGGGCATCGTTTCGGTGTGGGCCGAGGAGAATGGTCGCGCCTTCGTCTGGCGTCGCCAGCCCGGCGCCCAGCTCGTGTGCGAACAAGACCGCTTCCGCCCTTGGCTCCTCATCCAGCGCCTCGACGACCTCGCGCACCTCGGCGATCGCCTTCGCGCCGAGCCCGATGACGGGGCGCTGATCAATTGGCGTGAGCTCGACGGTCCCGGCGCCCTTCGCTTTCTCGTTTCGGCGCGCGACCTCGGGACCCTTACCGTCGAGCTGCTGCGCGGTGCGTCGCAGCGCCTCGGCGCTCATCTCACCCATGTCCGCGAGCTCGAGGATCACGGCGAGGAGATTCTCGCTCTGCCGCCCGAAGAGCAATACCTCGTCGCTACGGGCCGGAACTACTTTCGAGATCTGACATTCGACGATCTGCATCGCTTCCAGTTCGACTTGGAAACGACCGGCCTCGACGCCAACCGCGACCGCATCTTCATGATCGCGGTGCGGCACGCGTCGGGCGCCGCCGAAACCCTCGAGATCGCCGACGACGGCGACGCCGGGGAAGCGGATCTCATTCGCCGGCTCATTGCGATGATTCAAGCCGCGGACCCCGACGTCATCGAGAATCACAACCTCCATGGCTTCGATCTGCCGTTCCTCGAGCAGCGCGCCCGTCGCCTGCGTGTTCCGCTCAAGCTCGGGCGCGTCACGCACACCGGGCTTCGTCGACGAAACGCGCGGCGTGGCGCGCCGAGTGGCCGCGACGACGGCCGGCGCGTTCGTCTGATCGCCCCAGGGCGTGAGCTGATCGACACGATGGACGCGGTGCGCCGGTACGATCAGGCCACCCGCGAGCTGCCGAGCTATGGACTCAAGGCGCTGGCGCGGCATCTCGGGATCGCCGGTCCGGACCGCGAGCTGATTCCAGGCGCCGAGATCTACCACACGTACAAAGTCGATCCCGATCGGGTCCGCCGCTACGCGATCGCCGACGTCGAGGAAGTCGCGGCCCTCTCTCGCATGCTCGGCGGACCGGCGTTCGCCCTCGCGCGGATGACGCCGCGGCGATACGAGCGGATGGCCGACGCGGGCGCGGCGACGGGCGTCATCGATCCTCTGCTCGTGCGTGCATACCTGCGAGAGAACGCGGCCCTGCCCGCCCACGAGCGCGGCGACGGCACCATGCACACCGGCGCCGGATTGCACCTCTTCGCCACCGGCGTGGCGAAACGCGTCGTCAAGGCGGATGTCGCCAGTCTGTATCCGTCACTCATGCGCGCGCACCGTATCGGGCCGTCGCGCGATCGGCTCGGCGCGCTGTTGGCGCTCGTCGACCGGCTCGTCGAAACGCGCCTCGCCGCGAAGGCCGCGGCGCGCGCCGCGCCGCTCGGCTCGGCCGAGCGCCACAGCCAGGAGGCGATGTCGTCGGCGATGAAGCTCGTCGTCAACTCGGCGTACGGGTATCTCGCCGCCGGTGGCGATCTCACGCGCTTCGCGGACGTCCACGCGGCGAACGAGGTGACGAGGCACGGCCGCGAAACGCTGGACCTGATGTGCCGCGAGTTGGCGGCGCGCGGCGTGACACTGCTCGAGGCGGACACCGATGGCGTCTATTTCGCCGCCCCGTCGACGTGGACCGAAGAGGATGAGCGGCGCGCCGTGGCCGACGTGGCCGCGCTGCTGCCGAGTCTCGTCCAGCTCGAGTTCGACGGCCGGTTCGCCGCGATGCTCTCGCACGAGCCGAAGAACTATGCGTTGCTCGAGTACGACGGCACCCTCATCGTGCGCGGCGTCGCGTTCCGCTCGAGTCGCATGGAGCCGTTCGGCGCCGCGTTTCTCCGACGGACGATTGGATGCCTGTTGCGCGACGACATCGCCGGCGTTCGCGACGCGTATCTCGAGACGGTCGACGCCCTCCGCGCCCGCGCCGTCTCGACGTTCGACGTGTCGTCGCGCGTTCGACTGACCAAGACCCCCGAAGAGTATCTCGAGACACGTGAGAGCCGGCGCGAGCTGCCGTACGAAGCGATGCTCGCCAGCAACCGCCCGTCGTGGTCAGTCGGCGACCGAGTGCGCGTCTATCGAACGCGCCACGGAACCGGCCGGATCGTGACCGACGACGGTGAGCCGGGTGAGGGCGGGGGCGACGATCCCCGCGACTACGACGTCGAGTGGTACGTGCGCCAACTGCGCGAGACCTTCGCCGCGCGCATGGTGCGCGCCTTTACGACCGACGACTTCGCCATCGTATTTCCGCACCCGGACCAGCTGTCACTGTTCGCGGCCGACATCGGAACGGTGCGAACGGTTCTCGTCGGTGAAGCCGTGACCTGACGGCTACGGCCCCAGCGGAACCTTCACGCCGAACATCAAGAAGGCGTCGTGCGCGTTCCATTTGTCCTCGGCGCCCTTGCTCAGGAAATCCGTCAGCTCGGCGACGACGCCCAGCTTTCCAAGCGAGAGATCCGCGCCGACTCCACCATGGAGCGCGAACGCCTCCTTGTCGACACCCGACCCCAGCGCCGCGCTCGCGTCATAGCGGTAGAATTTCTTTCCCGCGCCGGCGAGCAAATACGGCTGCACCAGGATCCGCGGGAGCGGTCGAATCACCAGATCCGCGGCGGCGGCGAGCACGTTTCCTTTTCCGATGTTCTGGCTGCTCGCATTCTTGATCGTCGTACCGGACGCATAGGCGAGCGTTCCGCGCAGCGGGCCGAGACCGACGTTCAGTCCGAGCGACAATGTGCCCTCGCGTGTCTTGGCGATATTCTCCGCGCTTCCGCCGATCTGGTTGACATCAGTCGCGGGCACGTATCCGCCGATCATCGGCGTGACGGAGATCTGCGCGCTCAGCGTCGACGCCGTGGCAAGGCAGACCAACGTTGTGACGAGAACGGTCATCCGGTGACGCATATCACAATCCTCCCATCGCGGTCCATCAGGCGTACACCTGGGTGGCAAGGGACGATCCATGACGGACGGCGCAAATGCTGAGTGCGCGGCTGCCGAATGGCGCGGCTGCCGAATGGCGCAGAGGCTAGAGGCGACGGTGACGCAGGCGTGAGAACGCAAAGGGCGACGCGGATAAAGTCCCGCGTCGCCCTTTGAACTACTGCCGTTGCGCGCTCGGCGTCCTAGTTGCCGCCGGGGGCCGGTTTCAACCTCCGACTCGGCACGCTGTACAAGAACCCCGTGTACTGCATCTCTTCCCAGGTTTGGTCGCCCCACTTCACGTCTTTCGTTGGATCCGGGTTGCTCTTGTTGTTCGGCGTGTTGTCGTACCAAGCCAACCCCTCGATCTTCGTGCCCGCCGCAATGTCCAGCGGTTTGGCGAACATGTAGTACGTCTGCCAATTGAAGTCGTAGTGGGGGACGTCGAGAATCACTTCGCGGCTGCTGTCCGGTTTGACCATCTCATAGTGCCAGCGCGTGCCGCGGAGGTGCGTGTGCGGCAGCATGCCCCAGATGCGAACGGGCTGAGTGGCCGTGATCTCCGACGGCACCGAGTCCTTGGTGCCGGCGCGAATCGTGAATGAGCCATTCGTGAATTGCGACGCGAGGATCTCTTCGTCTGGCATCTCCTTCGCGAAGCGGAAGCCGATCATCGTGCGATCCTTCATCTCGTGGCCGTGCGCCGTGTAGTGCATCTGGAAGGTCAGCACGGTGCCTGGACGGAGACGCATCGCGGTACCCTTCGGAAATTCGAGGACGCTGGTCCCCGGAGCGAGGCTGGCGAGGAGGACACCCATCTGGCGCGGCGGCGGATGCAGCGTGTCGAGGCGCGCGGGCTCGGCCGGCTGGCCGTGCGCGCGATTGCGCAGGAAGAGCGGTTGCGGCGCCGGAGCGCCCGCCGGCCGCGGAGCTGGAGCCGGAGCCGGTGTGGCGTTCGGATTCGGCGGCACTTTCGCGTAGACGAGGACGTGGTGCACGACCTCGCGAGCACCTGGGACGATCTCGATCGCCTGCACCCACTTCTCTTCCGTGATGTTCGTCGGAATCTCGAAATACTGATACTCGACCATGCCCGACGCGGGAACGGTGAATTCCTCCTGCATCTTCGCGATCAGATCGGGGGTGCCCATCGTCCACGTCGCCGGATACGCCGGGCGTGACGGAAGCTTCTTCAGGTCACCCGGCTTCGCGCCGGCGTCGATCCAGCGGAGGATCGTTTGGCGATCGGCGTCGGACAGACGTCGATCATTGGTGAACACGCCGTGCGGTCCTTCCGCGTGCCACGGAGGCATCACGCCGGCCGAGACTGCATCGCGCGTCTCGTCGATCTTCGCCTTCGCGCTATCGAACTCGACGAGCGAGAAAGGCGCGAGCCCGCCCGGGTGATGGCACGCCGTGCAATTCCGATAGAAAATCGGCGCTACGTCTTCGGCGAACGTTGGGTCGGCGCTCGTCGCCGACAACACGCGCGTCTGACGAGCCATACTCGCGCCGACAAGAACGAGGGCGCAAACGCCCAACTGCGCGGCACGAACGACGATCGGTCTCTGTCGCATGGGACCCGGGTGGAGTTGTAGTTAATACTGACTCTATCGGCCACGGATTCAATAGCGGCCTACGCGTTAGGACGCTCCGGGGATTCAAAGGCCACCTCATCCCCGCCCCGTTGACGAGCCGCGGCCTCGCGACCACGTTCGAAATTCCCATCGAACTCGCCGAGTACACCGGTACGTACGTCGCAGTAGTGAAAAAGGATACGGTCCAACTCGCTGTCACCGTCGCCCAAGACGGCAAGACGCTCAGCGTCTACACCGCTCCTTCAAAGCGCTCGATCCCACTCGCCCGACCAGCACCGACCAATTCGTCGGCCTCGGGGGGGGGAGGCCGCGCTTGGAGCTTCGACCTCGACGGCGAAGGTACCCGCCCAGTCAAAGCCATCGTACAAGGCGCGGGGCCGCATCGCCGAGTCTACGTCCGACAATGAGCCGGACGGCAACGGCGAACATTTTGAAACACAGAGATCACAGAGAAAGCCCTTCCCAAGCTTCGTGACGGCGACTTGCAAGAGTTTCTCTCGATTCATTGAGAGAGACGTTACGGAAGTCGAGGAATCGTATCCTCTGTGATCTCCGTGATCTCTGTGTTTCAAATTGCTGTTCGCCGTTTAGCCGTCCGCTCGAACAATCCTCGAGGTCACCGACAGCTGCCCCACATGCCGCATAGCGTGTTCGGCGCCGTGCACCAGACACCCGATGACCGTTGACGGAAGTTTCGCGCGCCCGATCGGACGGAAATCACCGAGCGTGGCGACGTCGATCCGGCGAAGCTGGTCGATCGCCAGGTCGACACGCCGACTCAGGGCATCGAGAACTGTCGGCACATCCGCCGGAGTCACCGGCATCTTCTCCGCACGCAACGCCGCGAACTGCGCGTCGGAGAGCGATTCACCGCGCGCGTAGGTGAAGAGCCGATCGATCACGCCGGCCATGTGACGCACGTGGAACGCCGGCGAGGCCACGTTCGCGGGACGCGCGTTCCACTGCTCCTCGGTCAACCCGTCGACGAGCTCGCCGACGCTCTCGCGCACCTGAAGCAAGATGTGCGCGACCGGCTGCAGAACATCCGGCACGCCGTCGACGGGTCCGCGCTGCCACCACTCCGTTTCAGCCATTCCGCAAAGCTAGGGATGAATCACGCCTTGCGATCGCTGCACCCCCCGAAATGGAAGTTGTTTCGCTCGGCCTGCGGCACCGGCAGGTTCTCGTCGGCGCCGTAGTTCGAGTTCTTCCGTGGGTTGATCCCGCCTTCGCCGGGGAAAACCTGCGCGGCCGTCTTACCGTACACGCGGATCTCGCGACGCAAATCGCCCAAGCGTTGGCCGCGGCCGAAGGTCCAGAAGGCTCGCTCGCGGAACAGGAGATCGATGCGCGCGCCCGGCGATCCAGGGTCGGACAGCTGAGGCATCCCCGTTACCGTGATGGCGCCGATGTTCGTCGGGCCGGCCCGTAGCGCGTTCAGCGTCGTCAGCCACGTCGGGTCGTTCGCCGCGAGCTGCGACTCGGCGAGGATCAGCTGCGCGTCCACACCATTCGCCACGGGAACGGGCGAATTGAAGGCCGGAAAGACCAGCTGTCCGTCGTAGGGTGTCGAGCCATCGAAGCCGAACTTCGGGCTCTGCACCGACGGAACTCGGGGATCCTTGGCCGACACGAAAGGCATCGCGTTGGGAATCCGCCCGCCCTGACGATCCGAGGAGTCCTGCATCGTGTACCGCCGAGCGCTCGACGCCAATCCCCAAATGAGATTGTCCTCTTTTCCCTGTGTTGCCGGCCAGGTCAGGTTGAATGAGAACGTCTTCGGAACGCCCGCGACCGCGGCTCCTGCTTGCGCCTGTTGCCCTAGGCCGAGCAGTGCGCGCCCACGCCCAATCTGCGACGAGTACTTCACGCGAAGACTGACGCTGTCGGTTAGCGAGCCGACGATCGACAGCGCCGTATCGAACGAAGCGAGGGCGAGCTTGAACGCGTCTTGTCCCGACAGCGGGGTACCCAGATCCGGGCTGCCCGAGGTGAGATCCGCGAACGGCTGACCGTTGCAGAAGTCGAGCGCCGATTGGAGCTCGGCGTACCCCTTCACGAACCACATCTCGCCGATCTCGCCCTTCGCCGTCGGCTTGTACGTCGTCAGCGACAGCGCGGCCTGGTACGCCAGGATGCGCGCGCGATGGATGTCGCGATACGCCGTTGTGACCAGGCTGTTGTCTTCGCTCACCGTGCGTTGATCGGTTTCATCGCGCTGAATGAACGTGTCGGCGGACTTCCATTCGTCGACGAGCATGCCGCCGTAGAACCAGCTGCTCTCGTCGAGCGCGGTCATCAGCTTGAAGCGTTGAATGGCGCCGACGCGGAGACCTTCCGCGCCGTCCGCCGAGTTGAGGTTGCCGGGAGTGATGGCGTCCGGCGTCGAAACACCGAGAAGATCGCTTCGCGCGCAGCCGGCGACCGTTATCGCCATGAGCGCCGCGA
Source organism: Gemmatimonadaceae bacterium (assembly GCA_035535975.1). Taxonomy (GTDB): domain Bacteria; phylum Gemmatimonadota; class Gemmatimonadetes; order Gemmatimonadales; family Gemmatimonadaceae; genus JAQBQB01. The sequence continues at coordinate 11,139 of DATLPC010000081.1, forward strand.
CCATGCATAGCCGTTTCATCATTGGAGTATCCCGGTCGCGTTAGAAGGTGACGTTGAGGCGGAAAATGAAGTACGTCGGCGGCGGCGCAGCCTGAAAATCCGTCTGCGTGCTGATCGTCGACCCCGCGTCGGAATCGGATTCCGGATCGATGCCCGTGTATTTCGTCCACTTGTGGAGGTTGCGCGCCGAAAACATGATCGACGCCTCGCGCGCGACGCCCGCTTTGGAGACGATCGCCTGCGGCAGCGACCACGTCGCGGTGAGCTCGCGGAAGCGCGTGAACGTTCCGTTCTCCATGAAGCCAAACTGCGTGTTGCCCGGGCTCTCGCGCACCGCGACCGCGCGCGCCTGCATCCACAGCGGCGCGTCCTTCGAGTACGTCCCGAAGCAATTGTTGCGACTCTGGCACCGAATGCGCTCCGTCCCGTTCAGCAGGCTGGACCCGCTCTTGTGATCGAACGTGCTCGTGATGCGGAGCTTGTGCTGAAAGAGATCGATACCCGTCTGCAACGCGGTCTCGAAACGTGGCGCCGAATAGGCGACGAACGTCGACGAGTCGTCGAGTGTCAACTCGTTGAGCGTGATCATCCCGTCGGTGTTCTTATCCTCGAACTTGTATCGACGCTGCCAGTATCCGAAGAGCGGATAGCCCGGCTGGTTGCGCGTCGTCGTGCCGACCTGCGGCGGCAGCGGTCGCCCCTGCGCGTCGACGCCAAGCGTCAGCAGCTTGTTCGCGTTGGCCGATCCAGAGAGCGTGAGGTCCATCCCGATGCTGCGCCGGTCGATCACCTGCGCGGAGAGAAGTCCCTCGAGACCGGCATTCTTCACCGAACCAAGGTTGGTGCGCTGGGTCGTGTTGCCGGTGCCGAGATCGGGCGGAATGACCGCGCCGACCAGCGCGTCCTTCGTGATCTTGCTGTAGTAGGTGAGATCGAGCGTCAGCCGGCTGCCGAACCATCGCGTGTCGAAGCCGCCCTCGAACTCGCTCGCCCGCTCGGGGCGTAAATCCTGGTTGCCGAGGGACGCGAGCACGACGCCCGGCTGGTCGGTCGCCTGGATGTTCGTCGTCGTCGCCGAGAGGAACTGGATGGCGTCGGTCGGCCCGGGCTGCACGCCCGAGGCGCCGAACGCCAATCGGCTCCGGAATTGATCGAGAAAGCGGAGGCGCGGAAACCACGGCTCGTCCGAGAGGATGTGCGACACGCTGATCTTCGGATAGACGACGCGCTGGAACTTCGTGCCGAACGCGCTGTTCTGGTCCGAACGCAGCCCGCCGATCACGAACAGCCGGTCGTTGAGCGCGACCTGCTCCTCGAGGAAAACGCCGAGCGTCTTGCTGTCGCTCGTCGAGTTGTCGGAGAACTGCGTCGCGCCGGCGTTGTTCGTCACGCCGCCGGGCGTGAGATTGACCGAACCCGCGCCGTTGCGGTCGAACGTCGATGCTACCCATTGGAGTCCGGCCGTCGTCTTGGAGCTCATCCACGGTTTTGGATTGAACGACGCCGTCGATTGGCCGTTGACCGTGGTGGTGCGCAACGACGCGCGGTCGTCCTGATACGCACCTTGCCGTCGCGTGCCGACATCCGCGCATGTGCCGCGCGCACAGAGCTGTTGATCGGCGCGCGCCGTGTAGTCCACTCCCGGCTCGAGTCGCGCCGAGAGCCAGGACGTCGGCCGGTAATTGAGGCTCGCCGATCCGATGAAACGGTTGATGTATTGCGCGATGATATCCTGGAACGATTCACCAGGCGTGGTCGCGCGATAGCCGTGAAGCTCGAAACCCAAACTGCTCAGCGCGCGGCCGTGTCCGAGCTCGTAGCCCGGTCCGCCGAACCCATTCGACCCGATCCCGTAGGCATTGTTGTCGATCGTCGGCAGTCGGTTGCGCGAGGTGATGAATCCGCTCGAGAACGACGCGTCGAGCTTGGGCGAGAGATTCGCGTCGACGTTGGCGCGCATGGTTCCCCGCGCCAGCTCGCTCGGCTTCGCCCATTCTTCTCGGATCGGGATATTCAGCGTGTCGAAACGCTGCACGTCGAAATCCGGGATCTTGAACACGCCGAATTCGTGCTCGTACTCGCCGCTGGTGAAGAAGCGAAGGGACTGCTGGCCTCCGGAGATCTGTAGGCCGCCCTTGCCCCGATGCCCCGTACCGAGCGGCGTCGTTCGCTTCGTCGACCAGAGGTTGAAGCTGGTCAGACTGTCCGAGACGCAAAGGCCCGACGATACCTGCGAGAGAAGTGGGGTGAGGCAGTTCCGCGTCGAGCCGGCGGGCGTGTGTCCCCACAGCGTGTACGCCGTCGGATAGGTGTTGCGGTCGCGGATGATCCCGGTCTCGCCGGTCAGATGATACCGCGTCTCCCCGGCGCGACCACGCTTCGTGGTGATCACGATGACGCCGTTCGCCGCGTCGGTGCCGTAGAGCGTCGCCGCCGACGGACCCTTGACGATTTCGATGTTCTCGATCTCATCGGGATTGATGTCTTCGGCGCGGCTCTGAATGGCGCCGCCGGTGAAGATGTTGCCGCTCTGCGAGCCGTTCGAGCTCGTCATGCGCACGCCGTCGATGATGTAGATCGGATCGTTGGCGAGGGTAATGGAGTTCACGCCGCGGATGCGGACGCGCGCGCCGGTCCCGGTCTCGTTGCCGGGGAGCACCTGAACTCCCGGCGCCTGGGCGACGAGCAGTGTCGCCATGTTCGTCATCGGCGATTCCTGCGCGCGCGACGACGCGCTGATCGTCGAGACGGAATTCCCAAGCTCGACGCGCCGCTGCTCGCCCGTCGCCGTCGTGACCACCTCGGCCAGGCTGACGACTGCTTGCTCGAGCGCGAAATCGATCGTGACGTTCTGACCGTTGGTCATGGTCACGGCTTTCTTCTGTTCCTGATATCCGACGCGCAGCACGCGGACGGTCCACGATCCGGCGGGAACGTTTCGGATCGTGAAACGTCCGTCGGGACCCGTTGGGACGACGAGTGTCGTGCCGACGATCTCGACGCGAGCATCGGAGACGGGTTGTTCGGTGCCCTTTGCCGTAACACGTCCGCTGGCGGTGCCTTGGGCGTGCGCGGACGAGCCGGCGATGAACAGCGGTGCGACCAGCGCCAAGAGGGCGTGGCCCCAACGCAGACGAAGTCGTTGTGTCATTTCATCCGTCCTTCGGCCGGGAGGCGGCCGGTGGCCTGGGATCAAACGGCCCAGCGCTCCGATGAAATTGCGCCCCAGCGGCGTGCCCGCTAGGGTCCGCTGGCGACGGGTCGCAGGCTAGCGATTGTATTCAGACAGCCAGTGAAACTGTCGCTCGGCCAGTTGGAAGTGCCGTGGTACGCGAACGAGCTCCACGTGCACCGAGTCGCCGCGGATCACCGTGTGGAGTCGGACCGTGGCCGAGTCGGGCACTTCGTAACGCATCGTGAACAGGAAGGTGCTGTCGCGAGGAATGGTCGAGGTTTTCCAAACCGCCGCCGTATGCGTTGTCGGGTTCGGCTTGTAGCGGAAGTAGCCGCGGCGGTAGCGTTGCCAGAAGACCTGATCCGATGTGTTGACGCTCCCGGCGCCGGCGTTGTCGATGACCACGTCGCGCCAGCGAAGCGTGTCACCGCTCGACGCCGCGATCGTATCGTGATTGACGACGTAGCGGCGCACGTCGTAGAAGCCCGGCGCGAACGCACCCGGAGCCGCCGGAGCATTGAACGCCTTGTATCGCTGCCAGCCGTTCTTGACGGGAAAGATCAAGAATTGGAAAAGTAGAAATACCTTCACGCCGATGCTCGCCCAACGCTGCCAGGAAAGGGTGAATTTCGGATCGTACGCGTTCGTCGCCGGCGCCGGCTGATTCAGCACGAGAAAGCGCGTGAGGCGCGGCGCGTCGAGCGCGAGCAGGAACAGGCAGGCGAACAGCAGATGCGACGCGTAAATCTTGACCGGGACGTCGTAGCTCAGATTGATCATCACCACGTTGAGGAACGCGCCCGTCGCCGCGAACAGGCCGGCCGTCACCGTCCGGCGATACAGCAGCAGCAGTCCGGCCGTCGTCTCCATCATCCCGGAGAAGAACTGGTATGGCGCCGAGTAGCCGATGAACAACCACGAAAAGCGCATCGGCAGCAGATCGCCGAGCGGCGTCGCGAGCTGGCTCAGCGACGGGAACACCATCTGGAGAAGAAAGAGCTTGATGATGCCGTAGCTCAGCGCCGCGGCGGCGATGTAGTAGCGCACGATCATGCGCAGCCAGAAGGCGAAGCGCGTGTAGTGCGTTCGCTTGCGATCGAGAATCGACCAGACGACGCATCCGACCGCAGCCAGACTCAGGTACAACCAAACCTGTGTCCATGCCCACGACGTATCGCCGCTGCCGTTCACCATCACCAACGTCTCGCGGACGTGGAAGAAGCGAGCATTGCTCGCATGTACGGCCCAATCGACCAGTCGTCCGTACGGTCGGAGCAGCCAGGGCACGCCGGGGATCGCGCGGAACCAGTCCCACGGTTCGATCTGCAACACGAAGTAGATGAAGAAGAATCGGAAGAGTACGCGCTGCCACACCGGCCAGGCGTTGGGCGGCTCTTCGTTCGGAGCGACGGGTATCGACACCGGCGCCTGCGTGTTCGGCGAAAGGACATCAGGACGTGGCGGAGCGACGGTTCCCACGGCTACCTCCGACGACGTAGCTACGATGGACGACGCAAGCGTTCGACGATCGCGTTGACGTGCAATTCTGTCGTGTCGAGCACGGGCAATCCGGCGACGGTCGGCGTCCGAAGCAAGAGCGGAAGCTCGGTGCCGCCGAGGATCACCGCGTCGATTCCCTCCCTTTCCCGCAGCCGGTCGATGAGCGCCACAAAGCTCAGTCGCGTCTCGTCGCGAAAGTCCCCTTTCAGCAGTTCCTCGACGTACCGCTCGTGCGCCCAACTCCGGTCACCCTCGTCCGGCACGACCACCTCGATGCCGAAACGACCGCAGACGGCGGGATAGAACGGCGCCTGCATCGTGAACTTGGTGCCGAGGAGCAGCGGCCGGCGGATGTTCCGGCGGCGGGCCTCCTCGGCGCAAACCTCGACGACGCTGATCATCGGCCGCGACGATACCGCGGCCAGCTCGTCGTACACGAGATGCGGCGTGTTCGCGGTGATCGCGATGAAGTCGACCCCAGCCGCGGCAAGCCGGCGCACCGACGCGACGATGTAATCGAACATCCCGTCGACGTCGGTCTGGGCGAGCGAGAGCGCGCGGTTCGGATCCAGGCTGTCGATGACGATCGCGGGCGTCGTCGATGGATCGTGGCGCCGCCACCCGTCGATGATGCGGCGATAGTAGTCGATCGTCGATTCCGGACCCAATCCGCCCACGAGGCCGACGGATGTCATGATGTGAGGATACTCGAAACTCCGGTCGGGTCGGCCCGTACGGCTTGCCAATTTCGGGACACGACGTCAGTGTACAAGGGTGCGCGGGCTGTCGCCGCGACCTCAACTCTGCTTCTCGAGGTTGATATGCGCAATCGTGCTCTGTTGCTCATCGCGCTCGTCATCGCGCCGGTTGCGCTGAGCGCGCAGATCCGACTCCCCCGCGGGACGCGCGGAAGTACGCCTCCGACCGCTGCCCCGCTTCCACCCGAAGCGCCGGTCGTCGCGAAGGCGCTCGCCTACAAGCGATCGCGCTGGTCGGGAGAGGCTTACACGGTCGTCAGCACCTTCCAGGTCCCCGAAGGACCCGGAATGACGACGTATACGAGCTTCGGCAGCGGCACGCGCGCTGACTATCGCTACTCCGATCATTTCTCGGCGACGGTTGATCTCACGGCGTCGGCGCTAGGAAGCCCGGCGATCAGCGAGAGCGCGGAAATCGGCACACGGTTCCGTCCGGGATCGCTCGACCAGCGACTACGCACCTACGTGGACGCGCGGGCGCAGTTCGTCCACCTCTACGACACGCCAAACCTTCCGTCGTCGACCGGCGCAATCGTCGGCGGCTTCGGACAGAGCAGCCAGTTCGTCGCCGGGCAACGGTACAGTCGCGGTTTCGGCGGCGTAGCCGGTGCGGGCTTCGAGTTCTCGTTCACGAACACCTTCGCGCTTACGTCGGAGCTGCTCGCCATGCGCGACCGTATGAGCATGTACCGATTCAACAATCCGACAACCGTCCCGCTCGCGTCGCACTACTGGATGACGTCATTCCGCTACACCGTCGGATTCAAATACAATCCGGTCTCGGCACTGCACCTCGCGCAGAACCCGACTCGCTGATCGGTACCACCCCCACCCGTACGAACGGCCGGCGGTCTCCCTTCGCCGGCCGTTCGTTTTTTTTGCCCCCCGTGCCGATTTGGCTCGGCGGTCAGCGGTCGACGACGGGGAGACAGGCGCGCCGACGGAATCTTTGTGTGGTGACCGCGTTCGCGCGCTTACACGTTACATCGCTTCGCGCGCCCGGAGAATGACGAGCCCCCGCAGCGCTCGGCGCGCTCGCACTCGCCACAGCCAGTAGAGCATCACGGCGAGGACGATCAGTGGCGGCACCATGAGGAGCGGATAGACCCGAATCGGCTTCGGGATCACCTTCGCTTGGCCGAGGAAGAATGAAAACGCCGCAATGAGCAGAGCCGTACTCATCCGCCAAAGGTGTCGAGCAATGCGTGGCGCTCCTCGCAGCGAGCCAAGGCCGCCCGCCCGCATCGCCCGAAAGTCCCCGAGCACGGCCAGGGACGCGATCGCTCCAAAGATGAAGAACGGAAACGACGGCATCCCGTAGAGCTTACCGGTCGGGCGCGATGAGGCGATGGCTCCGAACGTGACGAGAACGAGACCGCAAATCGTCGCCAACAGCGTCAGTGCTCGTTCGAACCGCCGCCAGTGCGGCGTCGAGCGCACGCTCTCGACACCGGTCACGACGAGATACGCGGTAAGCAAACCAACCGGCACGTTCGCCGCGGGCGCGATGTTTCTGAGCGCGGCGAGACCGGCGCCGACGATTCCCATCGTTACCATCGCGTAGACGAACACGCCTCCGGTCTTCCGGTGCAATGCGCCGCCTTTCAACGCGTAGAGCGCGAGGAAGCCGGACAGGATCCCGACCGCCCCCGCGATGATGTGCACAGACAGGCCGAGCGCGCGCATGACGGATCACTCCGCGCGGAGGGCGACCGCGGGATCGACCCGCGCCGCCCGCGCCGCCGGGAGCCAGCACGCCGAAACGCCGACCGCCGCGAGCACCAAGGCGACTGCACCAATCGTCGTCGGATCGTGCGGCGTGATGCCGAACAGCAGTCCGCGGAGCGCGCGACTCGTGACGAGCGCGCCGACGACGCCGATCACAACGCCGACGACGAGCAGCACCCCGCCCTCTCCGAGAATCATGCGGCGCACGCGCTGCGCGTCGGCGCCGAGGCTCATGCGAATCCCGATCTCCGCCGTGCGCGCGCTGACCGAGAACGCGAGCACCGCGGCGATCCCGACCATCGCAATCGCGAATGCCAGCCCGCCGAAGGCGGCGATGAACATCGCGTTGAGTCGTCGCGGCGAAACGGTCTCGTCGCGAATTTGCTCCATCGTGCGGACCTTCTCGATGAGTTGCGTCGGCGCCACGTCGTGGATCGCGCGGATGACCATTGGCTGAATGACCGCGGGGTCCGCGGTCGTGCGAACGACGAGCGTGCCGCCGACGATGATCTCCTGCGCGAACGGTTGATACATCGTCGCGACCGGATCGCTGTCCACGCCGTCGTCGCGCGTGTCGCCGACCAAACCGACGACCGTCCGCCACGCGTCCGAAAACGGCGTGAACTTGAGTACCGCGCCGGTAAAGGCGACGCGCTGCCCGATCGGATTGTCGTTGCCGAAAAGTTTTCGCGCCGCGGCTCGGTTCAGAATCACCACCTTTTCCGAGCCGATGCGGTCGGTCGTCGCAAAAGGACGGCCGTTCACGAGCGGGATTCCGGCCGTCGTGAAATACGCCGGATCGACGCTCCGCACGCTGAGGTGCGGCGTGACCTTGCCCGGCTCGATCGGCCGGTTCTCCGGCTTCACGTCCATGTCGAAGACGGTGTTCCTGAGCGGCGCCGCCGCGCCAACGGCCGCCGCCTGCACACCAGGCAGAGCCGTCACGCGGTCCCGGATCCGCTCATACCTCGCGAGGTTCTCCGGCTGCTTCCGGAACTCTTTGAGCAGGTCGCCGGTCAGCGGCAGGTCCACCGTCAGCACATGATCCGTGCGCACGCCCGTCTCGACCGAGAGCAAGTTGACGAGCGTCCGCCCGAGCAGACCGGCGCCGGTCAACAGGATCATGCACACGGCGATTTGCGCGACGACCAGTGACTGTTGGAATCGCTGTCGCCCGCGCCCGAGCGTCATGCGACGCCCGCCGGCCGTCGGCGCCAGCGATTCGGCGAGCGCCCGATGCCCGCCGATCCTCGGCACGAACGACAGCGCGATCGCCGCGGCGATGCTCGTCAGCAGACTCACGCCGAGCACGACGCCGTCCAGACGGATCTCTTCGGCGCGCGGAGAGAATTGCGCCGCGAAGGCGACGAGCAATTTGAGCCCGGCCAGCGCGACGATCAGTCCGATCGCCGCGCCGATGAGCGTCAGCGTGAGGTTCTCGGCGAGCAGCAATCGTCGCAGGCGCCCGCGGCCCGCGCCTAGCGCCGCACGAACGAGCATCTCACGCTCGCGACTCACCCCGCGCATGAGCGTCAGATTGGCGACGTTCGCGCAGGCGATGATGAGCACGAACGCGGCCGCGCCCATCAGCAGCCAGAACATCAGCGACGAACGCTCGTTCATGGCGTCGCGGAGCGGAGAAACGGTCACGTCCCACTGCGCCGCCTTCGCGTAGACCTCGGGATGATCCTGAAACATGTTCTGAGCGACTTTTGTGAGCTCAGTGCGCGCCTGGTCGACGGTCACGCTGGGCGCCAATCGCGCGAATAGCTCCGACATGCGATGCGTCCGCTCGGTCACCATCGTCGCGCTCAAGTGGTGCGGGCTGGTCACGGTGTTGACGTAGAGGTCGTCCGCATGCGGATACTTCGGCGCCGGCTCGAGGACGCCAATGATCGGGGTCAGGCGATCATTGAGCCGGACAGCGGTTCCGACGACGTGCGGGTCGCCGCCGAAATGCTCCATCCAGTACTCATAGGAGAGAACGGCGACCGACGCGGCGTCCGCACCGTCGTCCTTGATCGTTGTGAGACGCCCCAGCACGGGGCGCAGGCCGAGGACGTCGAAGTAGTTGCCGCTGATGACGGCCGTTCGAACCCGCACCGTTTGGCCGTCCTTGCCGACGAGCGAGAATGGCAGCACCGAGGAATATTCCGCGACCGCGCTCAGCGATGCGGCGGCCTTGAAGTCGTTCACTTCGGGTACGGAAAACAACGCGTTCTTCGTCCCGACGGCGCGCGCGGCCTGTCGCAGGTAGACGAGTCGGTCCCCATCCCGATTCGGCAGCGGACGAAGCACGGTGCCTCGCAGGAGCGTGAACATCGCCGTGTTGGCGCCGATGCCGAGGGCCAGCGTCAGGACGACCGCGATCGAGAATCCGCGCGCGCGGCCGAGACTCCGCGCGGCGAACCGCATGTCGCTCAGGAGGTCGTCGATCCAACGAACGCCTCGTGTATCGCGCACTTCCTCTTTGCGGTACGCAACGTTGCCGATCGCGCGGAGCGCCGCGGCGCGCGCGGCGACCGGACTCATTCCCAGTCGAATGTTCTCGGCGGTCTGTCGGTCGACGTGGTCCTGCAGCTCTTCGTCCAGCTCCTGCTCGACCTGATCGCGGCGAAAGAGTGAGCGGAACCTGAGGGCGATGATCCGTGCAAAACGGTCGATCGACATCTCACACCTCCTGAAGACGCACCAGCGCGGTGATGGCGCGGGCGAGACGGTCCCAATTTCCCGATTCGATCTGGAGCTGCTTTTTTCCGGCGCGTGTCAGGGAGTAGAACTTGGCGCGCCGGTTGTTCTCGCTCGGGCGCCATTCCGCGGTCACCCATCCTTCCTGCTCGAGCTTGTGCAGCGCCGGGTACAGCGAGCCGTCGCTCACCTGCAGCACGTCCGACGACAGCTGCTTGAGCCGCTGCCCGATCGACCAGCCGTTCATCGGCTCGAGCGCGAGCATCTTGAGGATGAGCAGGTCCAGCGTGCCCTGCACCAGATCATTCGGCTTGCTCACGACGTCACCCCTCGGTATCCCTCGGTAACCGATATGAGCATACGGCTCGACCCCTCGGTAAGCAAGAGGTAACTGCCGTACGGGGACAGTCGCGCCCCGGTTTCAAGTCGGCCCCCAAGCGCCGAGCCGGCGAGCGGCCGAGTTAGCGACCACTTGGCATCTCAGACCTTGGAAGCACTAACGATTAGATACAGGACAACCGACAGAGTATTCAGGACAACCAACGGAGATCTGCTTGAAAGAATTTCAAAGCATTCTTCCGTGGGTTGTCCTGTGCCGTTCTCCGAGTTGTCCCGTATCCAATCGTTACGACGTCCAAGGCGCATCGCCAACGCCGAGCCGCCGAGTCGCCCATTTAAAGGACTGTAATATCCGCCCATTACACCCCGTCCTTGTGCCCAGGTCGGGGGAGCGTAGAATGGTAGAGCCCGACGCCGGGTCGCGACTTTGCCCGCCTCGCCCCTCCGTCCTCCACCACTTTCGGCCGCACCATGACCACGCCCTCGCGCGCGCCGTCGCCGTTGTCCTCTCCCTTGATTCGGCCCTTCCCGCCGCAACGCGATTACGCGTCACTATCGATCAAGGATCTGCTCGATGCGCGTGAGGCCTATCACGTCTACCTCTCGACGCTCGAGAACGTCGTCGCCACGGCGATCGGCCGGTACTTGATCCATCAGGACGACTGGTACGCCACGAACCCGCCCGATCGTCCGCGACCCCCCGACTATCCGAAAGCCAAGCTGCCGCGGACGCTCGAGAACTCTGTCGTCCGCCCCTGGTCCTGGCCGTGCGTTTTGGTGTTCGTGCGGGAGAAGACCTCGGAAGACATGGGAGTGAGCGAGGTTCCCCGCTCGCTCTATTTGCCGGACGGACGCGTCGTTCCCACCTGCGTCGTGATGGCCACGCCGGACGAATCGCTGCCGCCGTCCGTGCCCGGCCCCTCGCAAGTCAGCGGATTGATCGGCGGCGGCTATCTCGTCGCCCGCGCGCACCAAGGGACGGTGCACAATGGAACGATCGCCTGCATCGTCACGCGCGACGGCTCGTACTACGCGCTCACCAATCGCCACGTCACCGGACTCGGCGCCGACATCATCAAGGTCTACGTGCGCGGCCGTCGCCACCGCATTGGGCAGTGCTCGGACATTGGACTGACGGAGCTGAAGTTCAACGACGCGTTCCCGGCTTGGCCGGGAGATCGAACATACGTCACGCTCGACGCCGGCTTGATGCGCATCGACGACATCACCGATTGGACCTCACAGGCTTTCGGCATCGGCGAGATCGGCGTCCCCTTCGACGCGACCGAGCAGTCGGTGACACTCGACGTGATCGGCGTGCCGGTGCGCGCGTTCGGCGGCGTGAGCGGCGTGATCGAAGGTGAGATCCGCGCGCTCTTCTTCCGCTACGAATCGCTCGGCGGCATCGACCGGGTGACCGATGTGTTGATCGGTCCGAAAACGGAGAAGAAACGACAGAGAGCGCCCGAGCAGGCGCCGTTCACCCGGCCGGGAGACTCGGGCACGCTCTGGTTCTACGATCCGCCGACGTCGGGCGACGTCAATCCCGACGTCGGCGGGCAATTGCCGCCCGCTCGCGGCGCACGTGCCCGACGGCTGCGGCCCATCGCCATGCAGTGGGGCGGTGAGCGATTCATTTCCGACGACGGCACGAGCAGCGCGTTCGCGCTCGGCACATTCATCTCGACGATCTTCCGCGAGCTGGATGTCGAGCCGCTGCGCGACTGGAGCACGGGCCACGACGAATACTGGGGGAAAATCGGCCACTTCGCCGTGGGTTGGAAAGCGTGCGATCGCGTCACTGGAAAGCTCGGAACGCTCATGAAGGCGAATCAGCCCTTCGTCGGTTTCGGAAATGACGACCTCAAAAAAGGCTCGGAATTCCGCATGGGAACCGGGAAGTTCGTGCCGTTGGCCGACGTGCCCGACTACGTCTGGGTGAACTCGCGGCACGACGAGCCTGTCCAGCATTTCGCCGACATCGACATTCACGACATCGATGGCGGCGCTTCGCTGCTCGAGCGGGGGCACAAGAATCCGAAGAGCGTCTCCGCGTCAGTCTGGAAGAAGTACTTCGACGGATTCAAGGCGGCCAAGGTCGGCCCCGAGGAAGGCACGCTCCCCTTCCGTGTCTGGCAGCTGTGGGAGGACATGGTCGACTACCTCAATCACGGCGACGTCATTCACTTCGTCGCCGCCGCGGGCGTCCTCGCGCACTACGTCGGAGACGCGTCTCAGCCGCTGCATTGCTCGTATCTGCACCACGGCATTCCGCCGATGCTCACGCACCAGGGGCGCAAATATCCCGTGCCGAAGAGCAGCGCCGCGTTCAAGGCGTTCAAGAAGACACGGCCCGCGAAGATTCACGGCATCTATGAGGAGACCATGCTGGAAGTCGGCGCGGTCGATGCGCTCCCCGCGATCGACGCCGCCGTCGCAAAGCTCCCGAGCAAGCCGAACAAGATCAAGAGCGGCCACGACGCCGCGGTGGAGACCGTACGCCTGATGTACGCGGCTCAGCAACGTCTGACGCCGCGCACGATCATCAACGCCGACGATCCTGCCCTCTCGGACAACGGCCGCGCCGCGCGGCTCTGGGCAAAGAAGAAAATTCGCGAGGCCACGATCGCGTCGCTCGCCGACAGCGTGCGTCTCCTCGCCGATCTGTGGACCTCGGCATGGGTGCAAGGCAACGGCGATGTGAAAGCGGCGAACCAGCTCGTCGCGTTCAGCGAGCCGCAGTTCGATGCCATCTGTCGCCAGGAAGCGGACTTCGCGCCGAGTATTCCGCTGGACGACATGGCGAAGAGCAAGCGGTTCGAACCGAAGTAGCAGTTTCTCCGACAACATTCCGGCAAAAGACGGACGGCGGTCGTCTCGCCGAATGAGTAAATGACGGGTACTACCGTCATCGGGAGTAACTCATGTGGGGACGACTGGTTGTTGGGGCGACCGTTGCCGCGTCGGTCGTGGGATGTAGCATCGGGATGGTGAAACAGCCGCCGTCGACGATCGTGCAAGGACCGCCGACGACGACCGTCGTGCAGACGGGGACGTCGAACGGCCTCTACGCCATCGCCGGCACGTATGGACTGTTCGCGATCGACGATCACGCGCTGCCGTACAGTCTGCCGTCGAAAGACGCCGGGCTGATGCCGACGCAGGTCGTGAGCGGGGTGCTCACACTCAACGTCAACGGCGCGTTCGCCCTATCGACGACCTACCGGACGCTGGATGAACAAGGCGAGCGCCGGTTCGACGGGCAGTTCAACGGGGCGTGCGCGCGCGACGGCGACGACTATCGCCTGTTTTGGGAAGGCGGCGGTGAGACCGCGGTGAAAGCAAGCGGCGACACACTCAACATCGATCGCGATGGAGTGATGTTCCGCTATCTCAAGCGCCGTTAGGCAGTCGAACAGCGACGCGGCCGACGACGCGCACCCAGTTCACGCGTCCGGCTGCGTCGCGAACGAATTCGATCGATTGCCCGCTGTCCGGCCCGTCGGTAATCACTGCGCGATCGGGGCCGAAGAAGAGGACCGGCTGCTCGGCGGCGGGCGCCCGATTCCCATTTGGACGTTCCTGCACGAGCAGTCGCTTCCCATCCGCGCGGACGACGACCGTGTTGCTCGGCCGAGTGTACGTGCCGACGTAGGGCGCGAAGTCCGGTTGCGTCGCCAGCGGCTCGACGTTCGGCAGAGTCTCGACGAGCCCGCGGTGCGCGATGGCTTGATTGCGCGCATAGCTGACGCCGAGGTACGATTCGAGCGCCTTCCGCTCGACGTCCTGGATGAGCCGCCATCCGACGCTCGCGTTGGTGAGGATGGCGATCGCGAAATTGCGCTCCGGGACGATCTCGAGCAGGAGAATGTGGCCGGTCAACGTGCCGCCGTGCGACGCCGTGTGGATTCCTCCGACCGTTCGCAAATGCCAAGCGATGCCGATGTCGTCGTCCGTGCTTTGCTTGTGCGACTGAACCGTTCGCATCAGCTCGAGCGTCTCTCGTTTCAACACGCGTTCGCCATTCGCCGCCGTTCCGTCGCCCATATGGAAGCGCGCGTAGGCGAGCAGGTCGGTGATGCAGAGGCCGACGCCACCCGCCGTCACGCTCGATGATGGAACGAAGGGGCGCTGCAAGGTCGGCGTCCCGCTCCGCGTCACGTGGCCTGCCGCAAAACGCTGGACGATGAACTCACCAGCGGTCGTTCCAGCATGCTCGAGGCCAAGCGGCTGGAAGACGAGGTCGCGAATCGCGCGATTGATCGGCGTTCCGGTCACCGCTTCGATGACGCGCCCCGCGATGCTGAAGCCGGCGTTGTTGTAGCTCCACGCCGCGCCCGGCGGCGCCACCTGCATCAGGTCCGTGACTGTGCTGGATTCGACGAAGTTCTTGAGCGTCTCCGTTCCGCGATCGGGTCCCGACACCTGCCCTTCCCACCCGCCGAGGTGCGTAAGGAGATGCCAGACGGTCACATCGCGACTCGCCGCCTCGTCGCGTACGCGGAAGTCGGGCAGGTATTTTCGCACCGGCGCACGCAGCTCGATCTTGCCCTGTTCGACGAGTCGCATGATCGCCGTTGCCGCGAACGTCTTCGAGATCGATGCGATCGGAAAGACCGTATGCACGGTGACGGGCAGCGGATCCTCGACGTTGGTGATGCCGAGCCCACGCGTCGTCGCGACACCGTTGTTGAGAATACCGATCGCGACGCCCGGCACGCCGAACTCCTTCATCTTCGCCTCGGCGAGCGAGGCGATGGCGTCGAAGCGCGGATCGACCGGTGATTGCGCAATCGCCAGCCCGCTGGCGAACGAGACCGCGACGGCGGCGCGACGAAGCGTTCGAGTCATATGGACGGCTTGGCTGGAGTGGCTTTCGATGACGGCGGCAGCTCGATGAAGTCGGGCGCCCGGGGAACATGCTGCATCGCGTCGACGAGCGCTTGCGGCGGGAGAACGAGTTTTCGCGCACGAAGGTCAAGCCACCCGCCGGACGATCGAATGACCGCGGCGCGTTCGCCGGCGGCGGTCCAGACCTCGTTCTCGATCAGAAAGCGCGACGCGTCGGCACTCATCCCCAACACGGCGTGGGTCACGGTGACTGACTCGTGCAATCCGATTTCCCGGAAGTATTCGAGCTCCTCTTTGCGGATCACCGGGCCGATCGCGAGTCGGCGAAACTCCGCCGGCGGGAAACCATGCTCGGCGAAGAACGACATGCGCACGTCGGCGGCGAGGTCGAGATACGCGGTGTTTGCCAGATGGCCGTTGAAGTCCATCATCCCCCAGCCGGCAAGAAACTGCTTGGCGTAGCGGCCTTGGAAGAGTGAGCTCATAGACGCCCCGACAGTGAAGAGCGAAGTGAAGGCGGGCAGCGATCGTCGAGTCTGGCCGCGCGGTGACCCGTCTCGTAAGTTCAGCGCGAGCTTCGCTCTCGAATTTAGCCGACGCCGGCCACCCTCCGCTCGCGAGACGCATCTGACCGCAGACCTTCGCACGCAGCTCCAGTCCACGCTCGGCGACGCATACCGGCTGGATCGCGAACTCGGCGGCGGCGGGATGAGCCGAGTTTTCGAGGCCGAAGAGCTCCGGCTGAAGCGGAAGGTCGCTGTGAAGGTCTTGTCGCCGGAGCTCGCCCAAGGGCTCTCGGTGAGTCGCTTCGAGCGTGAGATCCAGACGGCGGCGGCGCTCCAGCAGGCGAACATCGTCCCCGTGCTCTCAGCGGGCGACATCAACGGCCTCCCGTTCTATACGATGCCGTTCGTCGACGGGGAGTCGTTGCGCGCCAGGCTCGCCCGCGGACCGCTGACAATCACGGAAGTCATCGGCGTGATGCGCGACGTGTCGAAGGCGCTAGCCTACGCGCATCGTCAGGGTGTCGTCCATCGCGACATCAAGCCGGACAACGTGCTCCTGTCCGAGGGCACGGCGGTCGTCACCGATTTCGGCATCGCCAAGGCGATCAGCGCCGCGCGCACATCTGCGCCGGGCGCGACGCTGACGCAGATCGGAACGTCGATCGGCACACCGGCGTACATGGCGCCCGAACAGGCGGCGGGCGATCCCGACATCGATCATCGCGCCGACATCTACTCGCTCGGTGCGATGGCGTACGAGCTGCTTGCCGGGCGCCCCGTGTTCGCCGACCGGACGCCGCAACGCATGCTCGCCGCACACATGAGCGAAGCAGCGCGGCCCGTCGCCGAGCTGCGACCAGACACACCGGGCCTTCTCGCCGACCTGGTGATGCGGTGCCTCGCCAAGGACCCGAACGATCGCCCGCAAACAGCGACGGAAATCGCGCGTCTGTTGGACACGGTGACGAGCGGCAGCGGGATGCAAGCCGCTCCGCCGGTTCTGTTCGGCGGTCGAGGAATGCTCGGCAAGGCGCTCGCGATCTACGTCGTCGCGTTCGTTGCCGTGGCCATTTTGGCGAAGGCGGCGATCGTCGGCATCGGTCTTCCCGATTGGGTCTTCCCCGGCTCGCTGATCCTGATGGCGCTCGGGCTGCCGGTAATTCTGTGGACGGGATACGTCCAACGAGTCACGCGCCGCGCCTATACGGCGACGCCGACGTTCACCCCCGGCGGAACGCCGAGCGCCATCCAGGGCACGATGGCGACGATCGCGCTCAAGGCGGCGCCGCACGTGAGCTGGTATCGCACGGCAAAGGGCGGCATGTACGCCTTCGCCGCGTTCGTGCTCGCCGTCGGCGCGTTCATGGGTCTGCGCGCTACGGGTATCGGTCCCTTCGGAACGCTCCTCGCGTCGGGCAAGATCAACGCGAAAGAGCCGCTCCTCATCACCGACTTCAAGACGACGAACGCCGACAGCGCGCTCGGTCGCGTCGTGAGCGACGCGGTGCGGGCCGGCCTCACGCAGTCGTCCGTGCTCTCGCTCATGTCGACGAGCCAAACGGGGCAGGCGCTGCGCCTCATGGAGAAGCCGCCGCTGTCCAAGGTCGACCTCACGCTCGCCCGTCAGTTGGCGCAACGCGCCGGGGCGAAGGCGATCGTCGATGGCGAGGTCACCGGCGTCGCCGGCGGATACATCGTCGTGTTGCGACTCGTCACCGCCGACTCGGGGACCGAGTTGTGGTCGTCGCGTGAGACGGGCGACGGTCCGCGCGGCTTGATTGATGCGACCGATCGTCTCACCCGCACGCTGCGTGGCAAGGCCGGCGAATCGCTCAAGACCATTCAGGCGAGTGCGCCCCTCGCCGACGTGACGACAACTTCACTCGACGCGCTTCGCAAGTTCAGCGAGGGCGCCCGCTATCACGACGTGCTCTCCGACTGGCCGAACGCGATCGCGAAATTCCGAGAAGCCGTCGCCATCGACACCAACTTCGCCGCGGCGTGGCGAAAACTCGGCGCGGCGCTCGGCAACGCCGGACGCCCGCACGCCCAAGTGAACGAAGCGCTCGAGCAGGCCCATCGCCATCGCGATCATCTCAGCGAGAATGAGCGTCTGTACGAGGAGGCGTTCTACTTCACTCAGGGTCCGGGCGGCGATCGCGGCAAGGGCGTCGCCATGTACGAGGAGCTGGTTCGCCGCGGCGACGGAACCGCCGGCGTAAACCTCGGCCTCGAGTATTTGCGGCGCCGTGAGCTCGTGAAGGCCGAGTCATCCTTCGCCTACGGCATCCGGCACTCGCCGGGCAACTCCCTCGCGTGGTACGAGGTCTCGTGGCCGCAGCTCAGTGAGGGCCACCTCGCTCAGGCCGACTCGAGCGTTGCCGCCGCGATCAGCCGGTTCCCCGACAATTCCACGCGTCCCATCGTGATGGGTTATCTGTTGTATTCGCGAGGACGCCTCGACTCGCTCGAGCGCTACGCGGACAGCGTTCGCCAACACGGTCGCGCCGACGTTCGTCCGCTCTCCGCGACTCACCTCGCCGACCTTTGGCTCATCCAAGGACGTCTCAAGCGCGCGCTGTCCATGTACGCGGAGGCCGGCGCCGGCAACGCCGCGATCGGTACCACCGCGAACCCCGTCGCCGACTCCGCCATCGCCACGCGGATGGAGATCGCCACCCTCGGCGAATCACCACGCGGGTTGCAGCGAATGGACGCGATCCTCACGAAGACGCCGCTCAAGAGCCTGCCGCTCGAAGACCGGCCGTATTTCGCGGTCGCCACGACTTACGCACGGCTGGGCCACCCGGACAAAGCCCGCGCCATCATCGCCGAATTCGATCGAGACGCGCGCGACACGATCTACAAGCGCATGCATCAGCCGATGCTGCATACCGCCTTGGGTGAAATTGCCCTCGCCGAGAACAAACCCGCCGACGCGATCGCCGAATTCCGGAGAGGGGATCTGCTCCCCGACGGTCCCGCCGACGCATGCATTGTCTGCATCTTCGCGCACCTTGGCCGTGCCTTCGACGCGGCTCGGCAGCGCGACTCCGCGATCGCGATGTACGAGCGCTTCCTGAAAACGCCCTACGTCGACCGCCTGGACGTACCGCTGTTCCAGGAGTTTCCCGAACCGGTCGATCCGGTTTTTCGCGCCGCTACGCATCGGCGACTCGCCGAGTTGTATGAAGCAAGGAGCGATACCGCGAAAGCGGTCGAGCAGTATCGCACGTTCATTGAACTCTGGAAAAACGCCGATCCCGAGCTGCAGCCTCGCGTCGCGGAAGCGAAGCGCAGGCTCGCCCAGCTCACACCGGTCGAACGGGGCGGAAAGCGCTGACCCGGCGCCCCAATGCCAGGCACAACCCGGCGGTCACGAGCGCCGTGACGGAAAGGCCCACACACGACCCGGCAGTGCTTCCCGTAGCGTCCTTGAGCAGCCCGACCGCATAAGGTCCGACGAAACCGGCCGTCGCTCCGAGTGCGTTCACCAGCGCAATGCCTGCCGCCGCCGCGCTCCCCTGCAAGAGCGTCGCGGGCATGACCCAGAACGGCCCGAGAAAGCCGTAGACTCCCGCCGGCACGAGCGCAAGCGCGATCATCCGCACATGAGGATTTGGCA
Source organism: Gemmatimonadaceae bacterium (assembly GCA_035535975.1). GTDB lineage: Bacteria > Gemmatimonadota > Gemmatimonadetes > Gemmatimonadales > Gemmatimonadaceae > JAQBQB01. Next base: position 30,309 of record DATLPC010000081.1, read on the forward strand.
GTATACCGGCGCCGAGCCAGCCGACCGCCGCGATGCTGATCGACGCCGCGGCGTGCTTGCCACGCTCGCCTCTGCGATCGGAGCGTGCGCCGACGAGAACCATGACAACGGCAGCGAACGCGCCCATCGCGCCGGTGACGAGGCCCACCGCAAGATTGCTTGCGCCAATCGCATCGCGCACGATGGTCGGAGCCCAGAACGCGTAGCTGTAGCTGCTCAGCATCGCGAAGAAGTAGACAACCGACGACAGCAAGATCACCGGATGCACGAGCGCGCGGAGCGGCGGAACGCCGTGCGGTGCACCGGACGTCTCGCGATCCCGTTCGATGCGGGCGGCGAGCCACGTACGCTGCTCGTCGGTCAGCCACTTCGCGTCGGACGGACGATCGGGAAGCGCCGCGAGCACCGCAACGCCAAGCAGCACCGATGGAATTCCCTCGATCAGAAACAGCCATTCCCAGCCGGCGAGATCGCGACGCCCATCGAGACCAAGCAGCAGACCACTGATCGGATTTCCGATGGCCGCCGAGACAGGTATCGCCGTCATGAACCAGGCCAACGCGCGCGCCCGCTCGCGCGCCGGAAACCAATCGCTGAAGTAGTACACGATTCCCGGAAAGAAGCCTGCCTCGGTCACGCCGAGGAGGAAGCGCAGCACATAGAACTGCATGGGCGTGCGGACGAACATCATCGCCGACGCGACGATGCCCCAACTGATCATGATGCGCGCCATCCATCGCCGCGCGCCGACCCGCGCCAGGATCAGGTTGCTCGGCACCTCGAGCAGCGAGTAGCCGATGAAGAAAACGCCGGCGCCGAATCCATACACGCTTTCGCTCAACCACGAGAGATCGCGCGCCATTTGCAACTTCGCGATGCCGATGTTGTTCCGATCGAGATAGTTGCAGACGAACAGCACGAACACGAACGGGATGAGGCGGACGGTGACGCGGCGTACCGTCGCGCGCGAGAGCTCGGCGTCGTCGCGTTCGCGCGAGAGCGGAGCTTCGACGGTGGCGGCCTTCATCGACGATAGCGTCCGCTACTGCGGCCAGATCGTGACGTCGCGAAGCAGGACGCGCCGGAACCGCCCGCGCATCGACTGCACCGCCGAGTCGAGCTCGAAGAGCTGCGCCGGCGTCAAATCGAGGCCGTGCTCATTGGGTTGGTCTTTCGTGCCGACCGGGTAGTCGACGTACGGCGTCTTCGACTGCTCGACGTGCGCGCCGAGCATGTGCGTCACGCGGTGCGCGCGAACGAAGCGCGCCAGTCGATCGACGCTCGCCGCGAACGCCGCCGTGTCGCGAACGTAGAGGCGGCCGGGATAGAAGGTGTCGCCGGTGAGCATGATTCCCGTGCGCCGGTCGTACAGCGCGATGCTCGCCGGCTGATGTCCAGGAATGGCGATGACGTCGAGTATGCGGTCGCCCAGATCGATCGTGCTCATGTCCGTCGGCCATCGCGCAATCCCGAAAAACGCCCGCACCGACGCCGTGTCACGTCCGACAACGGTCGTGCCGGGACGCTTCACGAACTGACTGTCTCCGGCAACGTGATCGCTATGCGCATGGCTGTGCGCAGCGATCAAACCGATCGAGCTCTTGCCGTTGCGGGCGAGCCACTGACGGATCAGCGTGTCGACGGGCGTCGCGACGTCGATCGTCGGCGCGCCTGTGTCGAACAGCAGCGCGCGATCCCGGCCAAAGATCAGGTACAGAAACGGTTTCTCGTAGTTCGTGCAGGCCGGCTGTCGAAGAATGAAGAAATCGTCGTTGTAGGCGGCCACGCGGAACGCGGGACCCCCGCCGCAGTCGGCGCCGCCGGCGTACCAGGTGTCGGGGAGCTGGCCGGCGGCAACCGCGCCAGACGGCGCCCGGTTGTGCATGCAAGCCGCCGCTACGACGACGACGATCGCGCCGAGCATCGCCGTGCGTACGCTCAATGGCGCTTTCCGTCGTCCGGATGACATGCCTGATCCACGACCACCGCGCTCGCCAGGATCAACACCTCGTCCTCGCCGGGCGCGATGTCGACGCCGTAGGTATCGGTCCACGCGAACCACCGTTTGGACACCGTCGCCACCGTGCGATCGCCGCGGCGGAAGGTGTATTCGTGATCCGTGAAGTTGCCCTCCGCCTCGAGGTCGTCCGGCCCGGGCACGTCGACCGTGAAGCGATGATGGAACGGCGCGAACAGCGCCTTCTTGACGACCGCCACGACCTCGCCGCCGCGCGAGATCTCGTACGTCTTCCCCCACGAGAGCAGCCGTTGCTTGATGTACGCCAGCTCGTTGCCCTCGAGGTCCTGAAACGACAGCTGGTCGCCGATCGCAAACGCCTTGCCGTCGACGAAGTAGACGTCTTGCTCGTTCTCGTCCTTGATGAAGAAGTCGTCACCCCACGAGAAGAGCTTTTGCTTGAGGATGTAGCGCATTGGTAAACGCGATTATGGACGAGCTGTTCCGGAGAGCTTCTTTTCTGTCGCGGTAGCCGCGCTTCGTTCGGCCTCCGTCCCCCGCGGATTGACCTCGAGCGCCTTGCGGTATGACGCGATCGCCGACGCCGTATCGCCGCCCGCGCGCTGGGCGTCGCCGAGCCGGTCGAGGGCGCGATACGATCTTGGAAAGAGCGTCGCGGCGAGCCGCTGGATGGCTACGGCGTCCGCGATCCGATTTCGTCTCAACCGGTCGTCGCCGACCGCGGTGATGCCCCCTTCGGTGACATCAACGTCCGTGAGCTTGCCGGCGTCCTTCCATGCGGTCACGAGCGCGGCGACGTCGGCGCCGCTGCGTCCCGCCTCGATCGAATCGCGGAGCACGACCGCCAGCGTGAGCCGCTTCGGCGCCGTGAGAATCAACCGGTCGCCCCGCGGGCTCACGACGTACGCGGTAGCATTGCGCAGCTCCGGACTATCGAAGGTCGCGACAGCGTACCAGGTGGTGTCGGTCGCGCTTCGCGCGTAGAGAGTGCTGCCCTTGGCCATGAGGATCGTCGCGTGTCCGGGGACCCACGCGTGCGCCGTCCGGCCGACGAGTGTCGGACCGAGGGTCGTCGTTTGTCGCGTCGCGAGATCGATCCGGCGGATGACGTTGTGCGCGCCGCCCGAGTCGATGCGCACGTAGCTGAGGGCGCGCTCGCCCGGAATGCGCTGCGCGGGCAGCGCGGGAAGCCCGCTGTCCACGTCGACAATCGCGCCGGTCTTCGCGTCGAACAACCCGAGGGTGAACGATTTCGATTTCGGCCGGGTCAGCGCGTAGTCGCCGTTCGGTAGCGGTGTATAGTATCCGGTCGTGTCCGGGGCGCGCAGCACGCCACGAATCGGCGTGCCGTCGGCCGAGTACACCCACGGGCCGAACTCCTTGAACAGTGTCGCCGGCTGCCAGCGCACCGCGACGTACTCGCCGCGCTCGTTCACCGTCGGCGAATTCTCGTTCTCCGGCGTGTGCGTGACACGCGTCTCCTTGCGGGTCGCGAGGTCGATCCGGTAGATGTCGCTGCGCGCGCGCGCGCCCGTGTCGCGCTGCGCGCTGAACACGATCGCGCGGCCGTCGGGGGTGAACGCCGGTTGGCTGTTGGTCCCGTCGTCGTGCGTCAACTTGACCGGCGTGCCTACCGTCAACCGGCTCCCCGCCCACTTCAGATCGACGATCCACAGATTCGTCGGATTCTGCGCGCTTGCGGACATCGCTCCGCAAATGGCGGCGAACAGGGACGGAACGGCGCTGGCAATCGACGGCAGACGCGACACGATGGACTCTCCGAAACCGTGCAGGCTGCGAATAGTGGTGGAAAGGACTCCGCCTGGCTAGCCGTGACGATCCACCCGCCTCAGCTTCTCCACTATGGGGCTCGTCTTCGCCGGGATCATCTTCGTCGCAATCGCGCACTATGCGTGGCAGCGCCGCGCGGCCCGCGACATCGTCGATCGGTGGTTGATGGAGAATCGCTTTCGGGCCCGCGAGCTACGCATCCCCTGGTTCAGCGTCGGACACTTTCCGCTCACCTTTTTCCGGTCACAGAAGAGCGCGGTCGTCTTTCGCGGCGTCGTCGAGGATCGAACGTTCGGCGGAACCGGCATCGTATGGTTCCGCGTCTGGCCCGGGTTGGCCGGAAAGCTCGGCGAAGAGATTGAAGTGAACTGGGAGAAGATGCCCGAGCGAGCCCCCGAAGATAAACCACCGCTCGAGGAGGGATGGTGGGCGCGTCAATTGGAGTTGCTACGTCGCATTCAGCAAGGCGAGACCACTTTCCGTCTGCGCGGCCACGATCCTCAGCAAGGCAAGCAGTTCGACGAGCTCGTCGAATATCTCCTTGCCATGCAGCGTCGAGGCCTGATCACCTTCGGCACGCCGCTCGCCGACATGCACGGCGAATCCCAGTACGCGGCGGTCACCGACGTAAAGATCACGCATCACGGCGAGGAGCTCCTGGCGCGCGAGGCGGCCGGAAAACCCGAAACGGATCGCGACGGGGCTGCCTCGTCAGACCATTGACGGTTGGTACAACGTTGCTGTTGGCAGTGGCGGGCGGCGGCGGCGGCCGGCCTGCGAACGGCTCGTGGCGGTGCCCTCGGCGGACTGCCGGCGATCGGCCGCCGGCCAATTCACCGCTAGTGGCAAGTGGGAACTCGGCTGCCGCGCATGCGGCGGCGAGGTGCGGTGATGAGGAAAATGGTGATGCGACCTCACGGGAGACGGCGATGTTGCGGAACCCGTTCCCCGCCACCGTGCCCGATTATCACAGGCTCGAAGTTTGGACGCTCGCGTGTGAGCTATCAGATCGGGTCACCGAAATGGTGGACCGCTTGGGCTCGCGCCTACGTGCGAGCAAAGCCGATCAGATCACGCGCGCCGCGGACGCGATCCACGAAAACATTGCCGAGGGATGCGGCTACAACAGCGACGCGCAGCTGGCGAAGTATCTCCGGCAAGCGCGCGGTTCAGCGGACGAGCTCCAGGACGAACTCGAGACTCTCGACCGACGCAAGCTGATCGCAACCGAATACATCGACCTTCTGCCCCGGGCTCGGGTTCTCTGTAGGAAGCTGTCGAAATTCATCGACACCGTCGACCCACGAAATCGGAGAGATCAACGGGACCGCCGCCGCTAGGCCAAAGCCGACCGTCAGCCGAGGGCACCGCCACCAGCCGTCCGCCGGCCGGCAGCCGCCGCCGCCCGCCACCGCCAACAGCGACGTTGCCCCTTCTTACACCGGTCGATCGCCTTTGACCGTTACGCGATTCCCTTTCCGCTCGTTCGGCCAATAGTCCCAAATGGCCATGTGCTGCGTGCAACGATTGTCCCACATCGCCACGTCATTCAGCCGCCAGGTAAATCGCGTCTGATACCACGGCGTCTCGGCGTGCTGATAGAGGAATTGAAGCACGGCGCGGCTCTCGTCTTCGGGAAGGCCTTCGATGCGCGTCGTGAACGTGCGGTTCACGAACAACGACTTCTTCCCCGTCTCCGGATGCGTACGGATCACCGGATGCACCGCGCTCGGATACTTCTTGCCGGCGTCGTTCACGCCGCGATCCGCATAGCGGCCGCGATAGAAGTGTTCTGATTCGTGCATCGCGCACAAGCCGTCCAGGTACGCTTTCATGCGCGGCGAAAGATCATCGTACGCCGCATACATGTTCGAGAAGAGCGTGTCACCGCCGCTCGGCGGCAGCAGCTGAATCTGCAGGATCGTCCCGAGCGGTGGCTCGACGTCGCACGAGACGTCCGAGTGCCACTGCTCGCCATTGGCGAGCTTCGAATCCTTGTGCGCGTGGATGACGAACACCTCGGGATGCCCCTCGAGGTGCGGCGCGGCCGGATGGATGTGCAAGTCGCCGAAACGACGCCCGAACACGACCTGCTGCTCGGGCGTCATCGGTCCCGGCTGATCGCGGAAGAAGATCACGAGGTGCCGCAAGAACGCGTCGTGCACCTCGGCGAACTGCTCGTCCGACACCGGCCGCGTGAGATCGACGCCGCGAATCTCGGCGCCGATCACCGGCGAACAGGGTTTGACGTCGATCGTGCGATAGGTCACGACGGCTTACGCGACGCTCAGTGCTGCCCGCCAGTCGCTTTCTGCGCGGCGATCTTCGACTTTCGCGCCGTCACGAGCGAGTCGAACTCCGCCTGCTCCAGATATGTCACGTCGATCCAGTTGTGCGCCATCTCGTCGACCGTGCGATCGCCCCAACCGACCCACTGATTCGGGTCGGGATTGTTCCGGTTCGCGGCGGTGTTGTCGTGCCACGCCGTGAACGCGAGCGTCGTTCCTTTCGGCAGCAGCGGAGCGGCTTCGTCGGCATAGATGTAGTTGACGTGCCAGTTCCACTGGAAGTTCTTCACCTGGCTGATCGTTTCCTTGTGACCGTCGGGGAAGATCGCCTCGAGCGCCATTGCCGTCCCACGCATGTGCATGTGCGGCTGGAAATTCTCGAGACGCGCCGGCGCTTGAAGCACATAGAAATTCTGCGTGATCGTCTTCTCGTTCGGCGGAATGTCGAGATCGGAATTCCGCGCGACGTTGAACATCGTCAGCACCGTGCGATGCTTCGGCACGTAGCCCTTCGGATAGAAGTAAATCGCCAGCTCGACCTGGCTGTCCTTGAACTCCTGTCCGATCGCGTGATAGTGCACTTCCCAGCGAATCCGCGATCCGGGGAGCATCAGCTTGCCCGCGTCGGGCGCGAAAACCTGGCCCGTCTTGCCGACGGCCCACTCCATGAACAACCCGGCGTTCTGCTGATGGTCGTGCGCTGAGCTGGCGAGGCCGGTGATCTCCGGCTCGTCCTGCAACAGATACGCGAGCACGTGGTGCACGACTTTGCGATCCTGCACGTGCACGGGCTTCACCTCGATCGCGCGAACCCACCGCGGCTCGGTGATTCCCGTCTCGACCGTCGGACGGAACCACTTGTCCTGCGTGTGCGCGGCGAGGTTGTACGGCGTCGACTTGATGATCAGGTCCGGCTGCGTGCCGAGCTTGTCGGCGAGCTGCCAGTGATTCGGGTCGGGGAACTTGCGCGCCGGCGGCTCGTCGGCCGGATTACCGCGCGGTGTGCCGTCGTCGACCCAATTCACGATCGTCTGAATCTGCTCGTCAGTCAGACTGCGATCGTTCTTGAATTGCTGAATGCCAACCGTTTTATCGATGTGCCAGGGCGGCATCAAACGCTGTGAGACTTTTTGCTTGATCTCGTCCGCCGCGTCGACCGCGTCTTGGTACGTGAGAAGCGACATCGGCGCGATCGAGCCGGGCTGGTGGCACTCCTGGCATTTCGCCTGGAGGATCGGCGCGACGTCCTTCGCGTACGAGACGGCCCGGTGTGTGTTGGCCGTCGCGGTGTTCGGCCCGTAGACGGCCACGGACAACGTCAGCGACGCGATCGCGGCGCCGAGCAGATTCACGGTGTAGGCTTTCACGGCGTCACCCTCACTTTGACGAAGGCGTTCGTCCAGCAACACTGCGAATGGCCGGCGGCGGTCATGTCGGAGTCCGTCGCGCGTACACGAATGATATAATCGCCAGGCTTCGTAAAGGTGGCGGTCGTGCTCGCTGAGCCACCTTTGGGGGTGAGGCGGGACGATGCGGGCGCGAAGGTCACCTGGGCCGGACCCTGATGAGTGAACCACGTGAGAACGACCGGCGTCCCACCGCGTGTCGTGGCACTCGCGCCGTCGTCCCTCGCGACGACGTCGATGGTGAGCGGCTTTCCGACTGTCGCCGTGCGTTCGACCGTCGCCCCCGCGGGCCCGCGCGCCTCGGGACTGTTCGGGCCGATCGTCAACACCGGTGGCGTGTTGTTCGCTCCCGCTTCACCCTCGAGCGCATCGATCTGCCATTCCTCGCGCAGGCTTCCCGGTATTTCGAAGGTCTTGCCCTGCATCTTCACGGTCCAGACCACCTTCTGCTTGTCACCGAAATCGGCGGGAACCTTCACGGCGAACACACCCCAGTGCCGCCGAGGATAGAAATAGGTCGGCTGCCCTTGATCGGGATTTCCGGGGCTCACGAAGTTGTCCGGGCCGATCGGAATGTTCACAACTTCCGTGGCGTTACGGTTGTAGTAGCCGAACGACAGGCTGTACGTCCCGTCCGGGTTCTTGTACCACCCTTCAAAGGCGGGCGTGGCCGTCTGTCCTGACGGCGAGAGAGGCGCAAGCGGCGTTTGTGCGCGCACTCCTGAGGTCACCGGGACCAACGCCGCCAGCGTCAGTGCAGCGAGCGTCGCGAACCGCACAACGAGCATCCAGGCTCCGCGCGTAAGGGATAGAGATTCCGGGGCGCGTCAACATTCGCGGTGACGCGCGAGTCGTGCAAGGGCCTCAGCGACTCGGCGACTCGGCGACTCGGCGACTCGGCGGCTGGGCGGCTGGGCGGCTCGGCGTCCATTCCGGTTCGATGGACGCGACGCCATCATTCGTCGTCCTCAACCCGCTACCACGTGCTACACCATTCCCATTCGCGGCTGTTTCCGTTCGCCCTGGCCATCGCCCTCGCGTTCGTGGGGTCTCCAGCGACCGCGCAAAACGCGACCAAGCCGTTCACGACGGCTCGCGGAGAGTGGCCGAGCTACACGGGAGACGCGCGCGGATCGCGCTATTCACCGCTCGACCAGATCTCAGCCGCGAACTTCAGCACGCTCGAAGTCGCGTGGCGCTTCAAGACGGACTCACTCGGACCGCGTCCCGAGTTCAAGCTCGAGAGCACACCGTTGATGATCGGCGGGACGCTCTACACGACAGGCGGCACAGGCCGCGCCGTCGTCGCGCTCGATGCGGTCACCGGCGCGCTCAAGTGGACCCATAAGGAAGACGAAGGGCCGCGCGGCACCGCCGCGCCACGCCAGCTATCCGGCCGCGGGCTCGCCTATTGGACCGATGGCCGCGACGAGCGAATCCTGTTTGTGACACCGGGCTATCGACTCATCGCTCTGGATGCGAAGACCGGCAATGTTGTGCCGGCATTCGGCACCAACGGCGCCGTCGATCTCAAGGCGGACATCGACCAGGAAATCCTCCCCGACATCACGACGGGCGAGATCGGATTCCAGGGTGCGCCCGTCGTCGGGCGCGACGTCGTCGTCATCGGAGCGGCGTTCCGCGAGGGCACGGCGCCCAAGAGCTACAAGAACAACAAGGGCTACATCCGCGGCTTCGACGTCCGCACGGGCAAACGCCTCTGGACCTTCCACACGATTCCAAAGAAGGGCGAGCCGGGGTACGACACGTGGCTCAACGGCTCGGCGGAGCCCACGGGCAACACCGGCGTCTGGAGTCAGGTCACGATCGACGAAGAGCTCGGCCTCGTCTATTTGCCCGTCGAATCGCCGACGGGCGATTACTACGGCGGACATCGTCCCGGCAACGATCTCTATGGTGAGAGTCTCGTCTGCCTCGACCTCAAGACGGGCGCGAAGAAGTGGCACTACCAGCTCGTGCACCATCCGATTTGGGACTTCGACATTCCCGCCGCGCCGATTCTCGCCGACATCACGGTCGGCGGACGCGCGATCAAAGCGGTCGCCCAGCCCACCAAGCAGGGCATCCTCTACGTCTTCGATCGTGTGACGGGTAAGCCCGTCTGGCCGATCGAGGAGAAGCCGGTCGAGAAAGGCGAAGTACCCGGGGAGTGGTACTCGCCGACGCAGCCGATGCCGACGAAGCCTGCCGCATACGCAAAGAATGGCACATCGATCGACGACCTGATCGACTTCACGCCGGACCTTCGCGCGCAAGCCGTGCAGATCGCGTCGCGCTACAAGCTCGGTCCGATCTTCACGCCGCCCGTCGTGAGCAAGGCGGACGGTCCACTCGGAACGCTCGCGCGCGGTCCGACGAACGGCGGGTCGAACTGGCCCGGCGGCGCGTTCGATCCGGAGACGCACACGTTCTACGTCGCGTCGTCGAACGCCGCGGCCGTCGTGCTCGGCCTCGTTCAGCCGAGCAAAGAGCGATCGGACATGGATTGGATCGCGGGCAGCGCCGCACCGGCCGGTCGCGGTGGTGGCCTCGGCGGCGGCGGACTGTCCGTGCAAGGTTTATCGATCTTCAAGCCGCCGTACGGCACGATGACGGCGATCAATCTCGATAAGGGTGAGATCGCCTGGCAGGTTCCACACGGCGAGACGCCGGACGCGGTGCGCAACAACGAGGCGCTTAAGGGACTCGCCATTCCGCGCACGGGCCAGGCCGGCTTCACCGTCGGCACGCTCGTCACGAAGACGCTCGTCATCGCCGGCGATCCGCAGGTGACGACGCTGACGACGCGCCCTCGCGGCGCGATGCTCCGCGCCTACGACAAGAAAACGGGCGCCGAAGTCGGCTCGGTGCTTCTGCCCGCTCCGATCAGCGCCTCGCCGATGACCTATTCAGCGGGTGGAAAGCAGTACATCGTCGTCGCGGTGAGCGGCGGTCCGTACTCGGGCGAGTTCATCGCGCTGCGTCTCCCGGCGGGAGGCCCGCAGTGAGGGGTCGGCGACTCGGCGGTTGGGCGACTCGGCGACTCGGCGACTCGGCGACTCGGCGTGGGCATGGCGCCCTGGTGGTGGCGCTGGTGGCCGGCGTGTTCGCCGCGAGTATCGGCGCGGCGGACACGCACCGGCTGCCGGTGGCACGAACCGTCTGGGACAGCGTCTACTCCGCGGGGCAGGCCGCGCGCGGTGAGTCGGCTTACGTCAAAGGCTGCGCGCGCTGCCACGGTGCGGCGCTCACCGGCGGCGACCAATCGCCGCCGCTCGCCGGCTCAGCGTTTTTAGGAAACTGGAATGGCCAGTCGCTGATCGACCTGCAGCAGCGCATCAAGACGACGATGCCGTCGGACAGCATCGGCATCTACGATGCGAAGTTCGTCACCGACGTCGTCGCGTTCATGCTCAAAGCAAACGGCTTCCCGGCCGGCGCCGCCGAGCTCGCGAGCGATGACGCCGCGCTCAAAGACATCGCGATTCGCACGAGCCGCCCCGCCCCGCCGAACTGAGTCGCCGAGTCGCCCATCGCCTTACTTTGCCGCCGCCGGGAACGCGGGCAACTTGCTCACGTCGCGCTCGTCGTGCTGAATGATCACCGTCGCCTTGAGGTTCGTGGCGATCTTCTTGAAGCGCTCGAGCGACGCGATCGTTTCCGCGCGGTTCGTGTTGAATGTCGGGACGCCGTTGCTCTCGTAGTTCTCGCGGAAGTGCGCCAGGTCGCCGGTAAGGAGCACGTTGCCCATCTCCTTCAGCTTGACGAGCAGGCTATGGTGCCCCGGAGTGTGTCCCGGCGTATCGAGCATGATGACGCTGCCGTCGCCGAAGATGTCCTTGTCGCCCGTGACCGGCTCGACCTTGCCTTCTCCGCTGGTCCATTGCTTGAACGGCGTCGCCACCGCTGCCGGCTGCTTGGGATCGGTGACGACCTCCCAGTCGCCCTTCCCGATGAGCAGTGTCGCTTGCGGGAATTGGCTTGCCTGTCCCGTGTGGTCGCCGTGATAGTGACTGATTCCGACGTACTTCACTTGCGCCGGAGCCACCTTGAGCTGGCCGAGCAGGTCGAGCAACGATTGCTTTGGCGCGGTCGCCGCGCTGCCCGTCGGATAGCCGGTGTCCCAGATGAGGTAGTCGTCGTTGTGTCGTACCAGGTAGCAGCTCGCGGTGAGCTGCACCTTGAATCCGGTGAAGGCGTAGGTGTCGGAAAACCGCTGGCCGACGTCCGTCGGAGCCGTGTTCGTCCCGCACTGAAGCCGGGTGATCGTTACCATGGCGGGCGTCTGAGCACCGGCCATGGACGCGGCGCACAGCGCCGCGGCGCCGAACAAGAATCGCGCGTGTCTCATGAGAAATCCCGTGTGGGCCGCATTCCTGGCCCCGAAATGGGGTCAGACCCCATTTCAAGAATTGAAAATGGGGTCAGACTCCAAGATGGAAATGATGATGGCGGGAATATGGCGCGCCGACCTGACCGGCGCGAGGAACGCGTTAACGTCGAGTAAGATTCATCCGTCGTCGCTTTCCGAATCCCCGACGAACTGTAGCTTTTCGTACGCATCTGACGTCGCCAGCAAGCCTCACGACCTCTCGGAGCTCTCATGCCCCGCCGCTTCGTTTTTGCCCTCTGCCTCGCCGCTGCCGTTCCGCTCAGCGCTCAACAGGACACCACGCGACGTCCCGCGCCCAAAAAGCCCGACCTCGAGCTCGTGCCCGCCCGCTCGATCAATCTCGACACCGACGAGGGCACCTGGATCTCGCTTGACGTCTCCCCCGATGGCCGAACGATCGTCTTCGACCTGCTCGGCGATCTCTATACCATGCCGGTCAGCGGCGGTGCGGCAACCGCGCTGACGACCGGCATGCCCTACGACGCCCAGCCGCACTTCTCGCCCGACGGAAAGTCGATCGTCTTCACGAGCGATCGCGACGGCGGCGACAACGTCTGGATCATGGACCTCGCGACGAAAGCGACGAGGCAGATCACGAAGGGCAAGACGTCGCGCTACCGCTCGCCGACCTGGACGCCCGACGGCCAATACGTCGTCGTCTCGCGCGCCGCGCAGGCGATCGGCGTGTCGAAGCTGTGGATGTATCACAAGGACGGCGGCGCCGGCATCCAGCTCTATCGCGACCCAACTCCGCTCAACGGCGCGCAGCCGGTGAGCATGCTCGGCGCGTCGTTCGGCAAGGACGACCGCTACATCTGGTACGCGCAGCGCGGCGGCTCGTGGGAGTACAATGCCGGGCTCCCGCAGTACCAACTGATGACCTTCGACCGCCGCACCGGTCGCCGCGAATCGCGCGCCAACACGTACGGCTCGGCCTTCCGGCCCGAGCTCTCGCCCGACGGACACTATCTCGTCTACGGCTCGCGCTACGAGGCGCAGACGGGCCTCCGCATTAGAGATCTCACAACGACCGAAGAGAAGTGGCTCGCCTACCCGATCACCCGCGACGAGCAGGAATCCGTAGCGCCGCTCGACGTTTACCCGGGCTATGCATTCACCCCCGACTCGCGCGCCGTCATCGTTTCATACGGTGGCAAAATCTGGCGCGTGCCGGTGGACGGAGCGTCGGCGACCAACATTCCATTTCACGTCACGACCAAGATCGACGTCGGCCCGAAGCTCGCCTTCAATTATCCGATCCACGACTCCGCGCAGTTCACCGTGAAGCAGATTCGCGACGCGGTGCCGAGCCCGAACGAAAAGCAGCTCGCGTTCATCGCGCTCGACCGCCTGTACATCATGGACTATCCAGGCGGCACGCCGCGCCGTGTAATCGACACGGAAGGCGCTGAGGCGGAACCGGCCTGGTCCCCCGACGGACAGTGGGTCGCCTTCGTGACGTGGACGCGGGACGGCGGACATCTCTACAAGGTGCGCGCGTCAGGCGGCCGGCCAGTGCAGATGACGCCGGGGAACGCGCAGTGGTCGACCCCGGCGTGGTCGCCTGACGGCAAGCGCGTCGTCGCCATTCGCGCGCCCGCACAGCAGGTGCGCGAACAGGGTGGGTTCATGGGAGGCGCGGAGATCGTGTGGGTCTCGGCGGACGGCGGCGCCGCGACGCTCGTCGCTCCCGCGCAGGGGCGCGGCAACCCGCACTTCGTCCAGAGCGACTCGACGCGCATCTACCTCTACAGCGCGGCCGAAGGACTCGTGTCGCTGCGTTGGGACGGCACCGATTCCCGCAGCCACGTACGCGTGACGGGCTTCAGCGCGCCGGAGGCACCACAGCCCGCGCCGGCGCTCGCCATTCGCATGGCGCCCGTCGGCGATCGGGCACTCGTCCAGGTGTCGAACGACGTCTTCATCATGGTCGTCCCCCAGTCCGGCGAGACGCCGACGATCAATTTGGCCAATCCTGCCAACGCACCGATTCCGGCGCGAAAGCTATCGGAGTTCGGCGGGCAGTTCCCGGTGTGGGGCGCCGACGCGAAGACAATCCACTGGTCGATCGGAAACTCGCACGTCGTCTACGTCGTCGACAGCGCCTTTGCGCACCCTGACACGGCGACGCGCCGCGATTCGACTGCCCCGCCCCCCGCCGGACGCGACTCGTCGGCTCGCAAGCCGACCTATCATGGCACGGAGACGCCGATTCTCATCCGCGCCCAGCGCGACATCCCGCAGGGGAACGCGCTGCTCCGCGGCGCGCGCATCGTGACGATGAAGGGCGACGAAGTGATCGAGCGTGGCGACATCTACATTCGCAACAATCGCATCGCCGCCGTCGGAGCCACGGGGACACTGACCGGTGTGCCGTCCGACGTTCGCGTATTCGACATGAGCGGGAAGACGATCACGCCGGGCTTCGTCGACACCCATGCGCATCCCGACGTGGAGCGCGGCGAGCACCAGCAACCTTGGTCGTACCTCGTCAACCTGGCGTACGGCGTGACGACGATGCGCGATCCGCAGACTGGTACGACGGACGTGCTCACCTACGAGGACGCCGTCACCGCGGGCAGCACCGTCGGACCGCGCATTTACTCGACCGGCCCCGGGCTGTTCGCGTCGACGTACGTGCCGGCCGCCGGCGAAGAGATCAACAACCTCGACGACGCGCGCCGAATTCTCAAGCGATACTCGAAGTACTACGACACGCACACGCTCAAGATGTACCTCGCCGGCAACCGCCAGCAGCGACAATGGATCGTGATGGCGGCGAAAGAACAGAACATCATGCCGACCACGGAAGGCGCGCTCGACTTCCGCTACGACATGACGATGGCGATGGACGGCTATCCCGGTCAGGAGCACAACATTCCCATCACGCCCCTCTACAAGGACGTGGTGAGCTTGATGTCCCAGACCGGCATTGCCTACACACCGACGCTGATCGTCGCCTACGGCGCGCCGCACGCCGAGAACTATTGGTACGAGCACGAGCCGCCGTACAACGACGTGAAGATGCAGCGCTTCACGCCGTACCAGGTACTGGCATCGAAAGCGCGGCGTCGTGGACGCAGCGCCTATGGCGGCGGCAACGACGGCGGCTGGTTCATGGACGAGGAGTACAACTTCCCGCTCGTCGCGCGCGCCGTGAACAGCATCGTGAAGGCGGGCGGCCGCGTCGGCGTCGGCAGCCACGGCCAGCTCGACGGCGTCGGCTACCATTGGGAACTGTGGTCCTACGCGATGGGCGGCATGACGTCGATGGACATCCTCCGCTGCGCAACGACGTTCGGCGCGCAGGCGATCGGCCTTCAGAACGATCTAGGCACGGTCGAAGCGGGCAAGCTCGCTGATCTTGTGGTCATGGATCGCAACCCGCTCGAGAACATCCGCAACTCGAACTCGATCCGGTTCGTGATGAAGAACGGACGCCTCTACGACGGCAACACGCTCGATGAGGTCTACCCGCGCCAGCGGAAGATGGAACGCGTGCCGGGGACTCCGGAGCGGCCGAGCGTGAAGGCCGGCGTCGATCTGCCCTAGCATTTGCATTGACCGCTCCGAGGGGCTGTTTGCATTGACCGCTCCGAGGCGGCCCAGTGTCCTTCGGGCGACCGCTCGGCCAATGCTGCCGAAACAGCCGGCAGCATTGCACTGGGCTCGCCCTGCGGACACCGGGCTCGCCTCTGCGCTGCCTCCGTGAAGTGCGGCCTCCTGCGAAGCATCTCGGGGCCTATTCGCCGTCGACGAGTTTCGCGCGCGACGCGCCGCTCAA
>DATLPC010000082.1:0-3414 GCA_035535975.1 Gemmatimonadaceae bacterium
CGCGTCTCGCTCAAGCCGTTCGGCGCGGCGACGCTCTATTTCCGAGTGCAGGGTCGGCTGGCGGCGGGGCGGCATCAGATCAAGGCGACGGCGACGACCGGCGACGAGACATTCGATCTCGGATTCGTGCCGATCGAGTACGAGCACATTCGTCCGCAGCGACTCTATCGACAGTCGGTGGTGCACCTCGAGGCCGTGAACGCGACGTTCGCCAATCTGCGCGTCGGGTACATCCGCGGCGTCGGCGACAACGTGATGCCCATGCTCGAGGAGCTGGGTTTGCCGGTGACGGAGCTCGATCCCGTCGCGCTGCCGCACATCGACTTGTCGAGCTACACGACGATCGTCCTCGGCACGCGCGCGTACGAGGCGAGTCCGGCGCTCGTCGCGAACAACCCGGTGTTGATGCGATTTGTGAGGAACGGTGGAACGTTGGTGACGCAATACGGCCAGTCCGAGTACGCGCAGCCTGGGATTCTTCCGTATCCGATCACATTGAGCCGACCGGCCGATCGTGTGACCGACGAACATGCTGCGGTGCGGGTGATCGATCCGTCGTCGCCATTGTTGTCGGCGCCGAACAAGATTGGCGAGAGCGATTTCGCCAATTGGGTGCAGGAGCGCGCGCTCTACATGCCGCACACGTTCGACGCACAATACCATGCGTTGTTCTCGATGAACGATCCCAACGAGCCGCCGAACGATGCGGCGCTCCTCGTCGCGTCGATGGGGAAGGGCACCTATATCTATACGACCTTCTCGTTCTTCCGGCAGTTGCCGGCCGGCAATCCGGGTGCGGCGCGTCTGTTCATCAATCTCTTATCGGCCGATCGGCGCGCAACGATCCGGCCGGCCACGACCTCCAACCCGATTCGACCGTGAGCGTGGATCCGCGGCTGTATGCGTTCATCGGCGTCGCCGCGATCCTGACGATTCTGCCCGGCGCCGACATGGCGCTCGTCACGCGAAATGTTCTCGTCGTGGGCCGGCGTCGCACGATGCTTACGATCGGCGGCATCGGCGTCGGCTGCATCATCCACGCGACGGCCTCCGCGCTCGGGCTCTCGGCCATTCTCGCGACGTCGGCGACGGCGTTCGACGTGGTGAAGACAATCGGCGCCGCGTACCTGGTCTTTCTCGGCGTCCAGTCGATCCGCGAAGCGGGTCGCGCGGCGTCGCCGGCGAACGCAGGGAGCGTTCGCGCCGCGGCGTTCGGGCCGTTTCTTCAAGGATTTCTCACGAACGTGTTGAATCCCAAGGTCGCGATCTTCTATCTGACGTTCCTGCCGCAGTTCATCGGTCCGGGTGAGCCCGTCTTTCGTCGGAGCCTGTTTCTCGCGAGCCTTCACATCGCGATGGGGTTTGCTTGGCTTACGGCGTACGCCTGGTTCGTCGACCAACTTGGCGCCGTGTTGACGCGGCCAAGGGTCAAGGCGTGGCTCGAGCGCGTGACCGGCGGTTTGTTGATCGCCCTCGGCGCGCGTCTGGCGTGGGCGCGGCGATGAGCGACGACGCGAACGGAGCGCGGCGCTTTCGTCGCACCCTCGCGAGCGTGATGCTCGTCCAGATCGCGACGTTATGTGCGCTGTGGCTCCTCCAGTGGCGCTACTCCGCGTAACGTGCATCCACTGAACTGGGTCGTGGTGATCGGATGGTTGACGTACGTGGTCATCCATGGCATTCGTCGCTCGACCGGTACGAACGAGATCGAGGGATACTTCCGAGCCAATCGCAGCCTACCATGGTGGGCTGTTGGCCTGTCGGTAATGGCGACGCAGCTCTCGGCGGTGACGATGATCGGCACGACCGGTCAGGGCGCGACCGACGGCATGCGATTCGTGCAGTTCTATTTCGGGCTGCCGCTGGCGATGGTGATCCTCGGTGTGACGCTCGTGCCGTTCTTACACGGCTCGGGTGTGTACACGGCGTACGAGTTTCTCGAGCGACGCTTCGACGCAAAGACACGATCCCTCACCGCGTTCTTGTTTCTCGTCTCGCGCGCGATGTCGTGCGGTACGATCATCTCGGCGCCGGCTGTCGTGTTTTCGGCGATCTTCGGCTGGAGCATCGGGTGGTCGGTGGCGATTATCGGCGTACCGGCGGTCTTGTACACGATGATCGGCGGCGTTCAGGCGGTGACGTGGGTCGACGTCAAGCAAATGATGCTGATCGTGACGGCGATCGTCGCAGTGACGGTAACGCTCTTGGTCCAAATTCCTGTGTCGCCGAGTGACGCGTTGCATATCGCGGGTGCCACGGGCCGGCTGCGCGTGTTCGACTTCTCGTTCAGCCTGACGAACACGTACACGTTTTGGTCCGGTGTGATCGGCGGAACGTTCTTGATGTTGTCGTATTTCGGCACGGACCAGAGTCAGGTACAGCGATACCTGGCCGCAAAGTCGGTCGACGAGGCGCGCAGCTCGCTCTTGATCAGCGCGTACTGGAAGATCCCACTGCAAGCGATGGTGTTGCTGATCGGCGTCCTTGTCTTCGTGTTCTATCAATTCGAGCGGCCGCCGCTGTTGTTCAACCCGGCGCATGAACGTCGTGTACGAGCGGAACAGCCGGCGCTCTATGGCGCGTTGGAGTCACGCTATGCCGCCGACGTTGCCACGCGCGATGCCGCGGCGCGATCGGTTGCTCAGGCGCGCGATCATGGGAGCGAGGCCGACGCCGCGTCCGCAATGCAGGCATATCGCGTGCAGGCGGCCGGTGTCGACTCGGTACGAACGGAGGCGCTCGCGCTCGCGGCGCGCGTGACGGGGCAGCCGTCGAAGGACGTCAACTACATCATTCCGCGGTATGTCCTCGACCATCTGCCGATCGGTTTGGCGGGGCTGTTCATCGCCGCGGTGATCGCGGCCGCGATGAACGCGATTTCCGGCGAGTTGAACTCGCTGTCCACGGCAACGGTGATCGACTTCTACCGACGCTGGGTCCGCCCGGTCGCCTCGGATAAGCATTTTCTCATCGTGTCGCGCGCGGCGACCGGGTTGTGGGGCGTCTTCGCCTGCGTCGTCGCGACGTACGCGGTGAACTTGGGGTCGCTGATCGAGGTGGTGAATCGCTTCGGGTCGTTCTTCTACGGATCGATCCTTGGCGTGTTTCTTTTGTCGATGATTCCCTCGGCGCGCGCGGCTGGAGCGTTCGTCGGCTTGATTGCCGGAATGGCCGCGGTCGGCGCCGTCAACTTCGGCGCGCCGGCCGTCTCGTTCTTATGGCACAACGTGATTGGCGCCGTGACGGTCGTGATCGTCGGGATGATCATCAGCGCCGCGACGGGAGCCGGTCGCGAGTCTGTCGCTTCGGCGAAGAGCTAACGACACACACGAGGCTGGCGCTCGACCGCCCGTGTCGATTTCGCCGCCGGTCATTCGACGTGTAAGTAGAGCGGCGCGAGACTGGCAGATCCGC
>DATLPC010000083.1:0-2157 GCA_035535975.1 Gemmatimonadaceae bacterium
CTCCGTGTTCGCCGGGAACGCGGTCGCGTACGCCTCGGACTGGCTCAACGCGATTCCGAACAACTGTTATCCGCAGAGCTTCGACGCGATCGGGCTCGTCGGAGGCGGCGCCTCGGCGACCAGCACGAGTGCGACGCTGAACAGTCTCGCGCTCTCGTCAACGAGCAAATGCCATAACAAGGGCACGGACGGAAAAAATCCGGGCGCCGACGTGAACGCGATCGCAGCGTTGATCCGCGGAGTCGCGCCGTAAGCCCACTCAGCGCGATCTCAGGGCAGGCTCAGGACACTCACATAGCTGGCTCGACAATGAGCTCGCACGACTACTCATGTCGAGTGACATCAGCGTTGCGGTGATCGCGAACAATCGTTGCGCGCAGTTGTGACGCAGCGTACAGCACGAGCGTCCGCGGATTGCTTTTTTGTCGGCGCTTGCCGCATGACTGCGTTGACGCGTTGGTGATCGCGACGCAGTCGCCGTGTTCGATCGCCGCGTAGCGGATCCTCGCTCGCGACGCACCCGCCACAATCACCCCCCCAAAAAAACTCGTGAAACAACGACCGACATTTCGTCGTGCGCGCGCCGTTGTGATGATCGCCGCCGTCGCGGGCTGCGATTCACTCCGTGCGCCATCTGAAGTCGCACCCCGAATCGCCTTCACCGAGAAGGCCATCGAACTGGGAGCCGGTCAAAGCGCGCAACTGACTTTGACAACACCGACATCCGGCGTGACATGGCGCAGTGAAGATCTCAGCATCGCGACGGTGACACAGGACGGACGTGTGTTCGGCGTTAAGGAAGGTGTCGGTCGTGTGGTTGCATCGGTTGCGGGCGGCGCGGACACCGCGACGATTGAAGTGCACCGCCCAATCTCGCGGATTCGTTTGCTCGAGGACTCGGCGAATCTCACCATCGGCAAATCGGCACGACTTCATGTTTCGGCACTCGACGACGCGGGGCAGCCTGTGAAGCTACCGGGGCTAGCGCGCGCGCGATGGTCGTCGACGGCGCCGTCTGTCGTGGACGTGGACGCGAACGGCCGTGTTTCCGCAGTGCGAACCGGCGCATCGTCGATCATCGTCGACCTTGACGGTCACGCGGATACGGCATTCGTGGAGGTCGTGTCGGCGCGCGTCGCTGCCGTGATTGTCGATACGACGAAAGCGTCGTTCAGACGAGGTGGTACGCGACAACTGAAGGCGATCGCTGTGGATTCCAGTGGCGCCACGTTGCACGGGAGAGTGTTCGAGTGGTCGAGCACCGATCCCCAGGTGGCCTCAGTCTCGGAGACTGGTTTGGTGACAGGCATCGCCACGGGTGTGACGACGGTCAACGTCGCCGTCGAGGACGCGTCGGCGAACGTCACAATCGAGATCGCCGACTCTACGACGCTCACCCCCCCGGCTCCGCTCACGCCGGGCGCGAACGACGCGGCGTTGCCGCAGGTGTATTTGACGACGAGCGTCGCGAGCACGCCGTCGGCGGGACGCACGCTCCGTGTCGCGGCCGGCGGCAATCTGCAGCTCGCCCTCGATACCGCGGTCGCCGGCGATAAAATCCTCGTCGCCGCCGGCGCCACCTTCGTCGGCAACTTTACCATCAGCGCAAGGGCGGGCGGGATTCCCGGCGGCTGGATCACGGTGATGTCCGACGGCCAACTCCCGCCCGAGGGAACGCGCGTCACGCCGGCAATGGCGAGCGCGATGGCTTTTCCCAAGCTCGTCTCGTCGACCGTCGTCTCGACGCTCCTGACCAAAGGCCCCGCCGCGCGCTGGCGCTTCATCGGCCTCGAGATCACCGTCGATCCCAGCATGACGACGAGCCAAGGGCTCGTCCTGGCGGGCGATGCCAGCTCGGTGCAGAACTCGAGCGACAAGGTCCCCAGCGACTTGATCTTCGATCGCATCTACGCGCACGGCCAGCCCACGCTCGATCTCCGCAAGTGCATCGCCCTCAACTCGGCCAGCACCGCGCTCATCGACAGCTACGTCAGCGAGTGTCACTCGGCCTCCGACGCCCAGGCGGTCACGGGCACCAACGGCCCGGGCCCGTTCAAGATCGTGAACAACTATCTCGAGGCCGCGGCCGAGAACATCGCTTTCGGCGGCGCCCCGGTCTGGATCGCGAACATGGTGCCCACCGACATCGAGATCCGC
>DATLPC010000084.1:0-3132 GCA_035535975.1 Gemmatimonadaceae bacterium
CTGGTGGTGCAGACGGCGAATGACTACGTCGCCGAGCGGTGCACCCACGACGCAAAGTGGTTTCGCACCATACCACGTCCCCGAGTCGGGACTGTGTGGATGATTGGGCGTGTGGTGGGTGCCGACAACATTCCCATCAAGGGAGCGAGCGCATCGGCTTACAGGGGCGGGCGGGCAGAGATCGCGACCGCCGGAGTGAACCCATCGGGCATCAGCAGCACCGTCACGGGAACCGACGGCATCTTCGAGATGTGTTCCGGAATGTTCTCCGTCGGCGACAGCGCGCTCGTTCACATCAACCGAAAAGGGCTGCCGCCGATCGAGCAGACGTATCGGCTCACCGACACCCTTGTTGTCCTCCCTCTGATCCGCGATCGCCGACGACCCTAAGTCGTCGCGAATGTTCAGCGACAGTCGACGGGCGGCGCTGGCTTCACCGGAAGCGCACCCGCGGTGACGGGCGACTCATGTTCGAATCGGAGGTCGATGAGGCGCTGCGACTCGATAGCTGCTCCGCGAGGACCGCCAGATCGCGCGACGTACTGAGACGTCGTTCGCGTGCAAATCCGATCGACGACGGGCAGCGCCGGCAACACCTCGCGGAACCAGGTGCTGACGCGGATCACCCACATCTCCTCGGTGGGGTGAAGATACGACGGCCGCTCCATCACGAAGTCCGACCGTATCAGCTGATAGGACGCCGTGTCGAGGAACATCGACCCGCGCACGTCGGGCTCGCGAAGCGTCTTAATCGGCTCGAAGTCGATTTGGATCCGGCGAACGCCGTCGACCTTGGAGACGCCCGCGTACTTGAAGCAGTGATTGTCGGTGAACACCTCGTCCGCGAAATCGATGAGCTGCGGCACGATCATCTTTTCCGGCGCCTCGGCCGCTTCGTCGTCCTCCGTTCGCACGACAAGCTTGCCGGGCTCATAGCGCCACTCGTGCTCGGCGGCCACCGGCACGGTGTCGATGCGGGTGATGTGGATCCGCTCGTTGCCGCCGAGTGACACCATGCGCTCCGGAGCGCCAATCGAACGCTCCATGCGACTGACAAACGGCGACTCGTGCGCCAGCAGCTTGTTCCGTTCCGCGTTGTCCCAGAGTTGTCGAAGGATGGCGAGCGTTGCGGTGTCGCCGTTCTCCGAGCCGCGCGAGGGACACACTTCATCGGACACGCGAATGCGCGCCAATTGGAGTACCAGCGGCTCGAGCGCGACGCGCACCGTGTCTTCGCGACCTTCGACGAGCGTCAAATGCAATGAGACCGGAGTGAAACCGAGGCGTCGAACGCGCAGCGTCACCGCGCCCGGCGGCACGCCGCGCAATCGAAAAGCGCCGTTGCTTTGGGCGAGCGTTCCGATCCCGAACTCGTCGATCGTCGCGTCGGCAAATCCGAGCGGCTCACCCGTTTGACGGGCCGTGACATAGCCGACGATCGACGCCGCGGTTTTCGACGGAGCGCGTTGTCCGCTCGCCGGCGCGACGACAAGCGCGCAGAGCAGCGGCGCGAGAATCAGAGGGCGCTTCGGCATCGACGCAACGCTCGCGGCCGGTAGGCGCCCCGTCAAGTCGGTCCCCCGCGGAATTGCGATATTGGAAGGCGCGTTTCTAACCTTAGGGGCTGTCACCTTCGACCCAACCTACGCAATGCGACTCATCTTGAAGAATCGGGGCCTCGTCGGGTTGCTCATCGTCGCCCTCGCCAGCGGCGTCGGCGCGCAGCCTTCGACGGTGATCCTCGTGCGTCACGCCGAAAAGGCGACCACGCCGGCCAACGATCCAGGTCTGACACCGGGCGGCCTTCAGCGCGCGACAGACCTCGCCGCTGCGTTGACCGATGCGCGCGTCAACGCGGTGGTCGTAACGCAGCTCGAGCGGGTCAAGGCGACCGCGAAACCCCTCGCCGACGGCGCGAAGATCACGCCGGTCGTCGTGCCGGTATCGAGCGACATCGCCGCGCACGTGAACGCCGTCGTCGCCGAGGTCGCGAGCCATAAGCCCGGCGACGTCGTGCTCGTCGTCGGCCATAGTAACACGATCCCGGCGATCATCGCCGCGCTCGGCGGGCCGCGTATGGCCGAACTCTGCGACGCGCAGTACGGCGGGCTATTCGTGCTGCAGCTCCGCCCCAACGGGCCGCCGAGTTTCGTGCGCGGGAAGTATGGCGCCGCCGATCCGCCGGATTCGGATGCCTGCTCCCGCACGATGAAAACGCCCTGACTCTCGTTGACGCCCCCGACGGCTTGTGCATCGAGCCCGAGGCGGCAAATGTTCGGGTCCCTCATCAGCAACGTGGAGCCGTGCCAATGGCGTCGGAGAACGACTGGCGACGCATCGTCGCCTCAGCGTTGGATTGGGAGCAGGCGCACGCCGATTTCCAGAAGTCCATTGCCGGACTCGACCCGGCCTTGCGTGGCAAGCGCCCTTACGACTTCCCGCATTCGGTGTGGGAGCTCGTCGACCACATCCGCGCCACGCAGCACGACCTGCTCGAGTTTTGCGTGAACCCGAAGTACCAAGAACCGAAGTGGCCGGACGACTATTGGCCGAACACGCCCGCGCCGGCGAGCGACGCGGCGTGGAACGAAAGCGTCGCCTCCATCAAGCGCGACACCGCGGCGTTCGCCGAGTTCGCCGCCAACGATCCGCGGGATCTCACCGCGCGCATTCCGCACGGGACCGGTCAGACATTTCTCCGAACGGTTCTCGTCGCGGTCGACCACACGTCGTACCACGTTGGCCAGATCATCGCCGTTCGCCGGTTGCTCGGCGCCTGGAATCCATAGACCTCGGGCCCCACCACCAGCCCCCACCACCAGAGACACAGATGCCGCAGACCGACAACTCCGCCAAGGCGCGCTTTCTACGGAACTACGAGCGTGAGACCGCGACCACGCTTCGGGTGATGCACGCGTATCCCGTCGACAAGACGGATTTCCGCCCGCACGAGCGGTCGAATAACGCGCTGCACCTGGGATGGACCTTCGTCGTCGAGCAGGCGATGCTGCTCCGCGCGCTTCGTGGCGAAGACATGTTCGGCAGCGGGTATGGAAAGCCGCCGGAGAACTGGCAAGGCATTCTCGACGCCTTCAAAGGGGCCCGCACCGATGTCATGTCCGAGCTGGGCAA
>DATLPC010000085.1:0-25861 GCA_035535975.1 Gemmatimonadaceae bacterium
GGCCATGAAGTCCGACCTCCGCAACCTGGTCACGGCTGAAGAGGCGTACTTCTCCGACAGCTCGTCGTACACGACGACCATCACCAACCTGAAGTTCAACAGCTCGACCGGTGTTTCGAGCCCGGCGGTCACGCTCGGCGCGGGCACGCAGGCGGGTGGTTGGACGGCGACGGTGTCGCACTCGCAGATGCCTGCCGCGTTTGCCTGCGGCGTCGGTGTGAACATGCCGAATCCGACGGTTTCGACGGCGGCGGAAGGCGAGCCGGCTTGTAAGTAACACGCGTAGTACAGCGTGGGGGGGAGCAGCCCGGTGGCGCGAACGCGCCGCCGGGTTGTTCGTTTTTGTACTGTTTGGTGTAAGATGTCACGACCGCTTCCCGCCCACCCTCCCGTATATATGCGTCGCCTCCTCGCTGCCCTCGTTCTCGTCGCCGCCGCTTCGTGCTCCGACTCGGCTCTTGGCCCCGTGCAAACGGTCGACGGCGTCTGGTCGGGCGTGGACAACGGCTATTCGCTGTCGATGAACATGCAGCAAGATGCGTCGGGTGCGGTCACTGGCGTCGTCTCGCTCGCGAACCTCACCGGGTTTTTCGAGGGGACGATCACGGGGACCTTCGTCCGTCCGAATCTCAACGTGAAGTTCAACATCCCCGGTGTCGAGGAGATCGATTACATCGGTACGATGTCGACGACCGAGGCGAAGATTTTCGGGAAGATGAATGGCGCGGGAATCAACAACGTCGACGTCGACGTCCGAAAGAAATAGACAGAAATAGAAAGACGTAGAACGATGGAGCGGCGGGATGCGTTGTAACGCTCCGCCGCGCGCTCGGACGGTGCGGGCTCGAGCGGTACCGCGGCGTAGGTTGCCGCCATGAACGATCAGCCGGCGCGCGCAGGCGCGCGCTTCCGTCGCGGATTCAGCATTGTCGAGCTGGTGGTGGCGATGATGCTCGTCGCCATTGGACTTCTGTCGCTCGTCGGCGCCAACACGGTTCTCGTGCGCCGCCGGAACGAAGCGCGCCAACGTCTCACCGCGGTCATGGCGACGGCGAATCGGGTCGCGCAGCTGTCGAGCGGCCCATGCGTCGCCGTGAGCGGCGCGGCGGACGGATCGTCCGGCATGGCCGAAACGTGGTCGGTACGCTCCGAGCCAAACGCGACACGCGAGATCGTCGACAGTGTTCATTTTGGCGCCCGTCCCGCTCACGGCTTTGTGGTCCGCACGCGGCTGCCGTGCTGACGCCTCGTTCTCGACCCGGGTTCACACTCGCCGAACTGCTCATCGCGCTCGCCGCCGCGGCGGTGCTGTTGGCGGTGATCGCGTCGATCGCTCTCAGGCAGCAACGGTTGTTCGCGGAACTTGCCGACGATGCGGCAACGACGGGCCGGCTCCGCGAGGCGATCGCGATGCTGCCGATCGACCTTCGCGCCGTGAGCCCGGCGTCCGGCGATATCCGCGAGGCGCGCGACACCTCGCTCGAGATTCGAGCGACTATCGCGAGCGCGATCGTCTGCGACACCGGCGGCCACACGCTGACGCTCGGTCCGGCGCTTTCCGGAACAGATACGTTCGCGGCATTTCTGGCGACCGTCGCCGCCGGTGACACCGCGTGGGTGCTCGATACGCGCGACGCCGCCGAAGGGTGGATTCCGCGGCGCGTCACATCCGTCTCGTCGACGACGGCCGCCAGGTGCGCGAACGGCGGGCCGGTGCTGAGCGGCCCATTCACCGCGATAGTCGTCGCGCTCGATACGCTGCTTCCGGGGCGCGCCGGGACGGTGGTTCGCGTCACGCGCCCGGTTCGCTACAGCCTGTACCGATCTTCCGACGGCTCTTGGCAGCTCGGCGCGCGCGATTGGAATACGACGTCCCTGCGGCTCAACACGATTCAGCCGGTCGCGGGACCATTCTTGCCGCCGTCGGCGGGCGGCCTCGTTTTCTCGTATTTCGATAGCAACGGCGCGGCCGTCACGAATCCCGTGGACCCGCGGGCAGGGCTCGCGCTCGTCCGCGTCAGCGCGCGTGCGCAGGCGAACCGCGCCGCGCGCGTATTGGGCGCCGCCAGTACGGAACGTCGCGCGGATTCTCTCGACGTTGCGGTCTTTCTGCACAATCGGCGATGAGTCCAGCGCGGCCGCGGCGCGGCATCGCGCTCGTGATGGCCCTCACCCTCCTCGCGTTGCTCGGCCTCGCGATCGCCGGCGGAATGGCGCATACGGTGGCCTCGCAACGTGCGGCAACACTCTCGCAAAACGCGGCGACACTCGACGCGGCCGCCGATCGCGCCCTCGCGACCGTGCTCGCCGACGCGAATGCTTATGGGCTATCAGCGCTACGCCTCGGCCAGACCCGCGCGTTCAATCTGGACGTCGCGGATATGCCGCAGCTGTCGACCACGGTCAGCGTGACGCGGCTCACGGGCGGCGTGCTCTGGATGGTCGCCGCGGCATCCCCGCGCGCCGACGTGGGCGCCGGACGACGGGTGAATCTCGTCGCGCGCTTCCCGACGATCGGCGCGCTCCCACCCGCGGCGATCGTCACGCGCGGCAACCTGCGGCTGGGCGACGGCGTCCGCTTCGGCGTAGACACGGCGCAGGACGCCGATTGCGCCGCCGGCCCTGTTCCGGCGGCGATCGTGGCTCCCGGCGCGACAGTGCGCGCTCCCAACGGCGTTCGCGTCGACACGGCCGGCGTCGCGCGCGACTCCGCCACGTACTACCTGACCCAGGCGGACGTCGCGTCGCTCGCGATGGCGGCCGGCGTCGTACACGCGACGGGCGATACGACGATCGCCGGCGGGACATTCGAGGGAATTCTCATCGTCGATGGATCGCTGACGCTGCACGGAACAGTTGCCCTGTCCGGATTGGTCGTGGCGCGTGGCGCGATCGACGCGACCGACGCGGTGGTCAGCGCGCGCGGCGCGCTACTCTCGTTCAACGCGTCGAATGTGTCAACAATTTTGACAGACCTTTCGGTCGAGTACGCGCCGTGTGTCGTCGCGCGTGTGATGCGCGTCGCACTCTCGCCGCGCGTCGTGCGATTGCGCAGTTGGTCAGAATTTTTCTAACGCGTGTGTTTGTCATCACTTCGCGCAAACGCTGTTACCTGCGGCTCTGTTGGTCGTGTTCGCTGGGACGGCAATACAGTGGCCGGATGCACGGTCACTGCGCCCGAAGGCGGACGTAAAAAACTTTAACAGTCCGCGTAAATTCCGCTCCCAGTCCGCGCTTCGCGCCACTCCCATGGCACTACTCGGTCGAAAGCGAACCACCGTTGGTCTCGACATCGGCTCCGGCCTGATCAAGGTTGCCGTCGTCGACCACTCGAAGCGCGAGCCAGAGCTCGTGCGCGTCTCCATCACCCCGCTGCTCGCCGACGCGATCGTCGAAGGCGAAGTGATGGATCCCGGCATCGTCGCCGACGCGATCAGGGCGACGCTCGCTGCGGCCGGCGTGAAGTCGAGCGCCGTCGTCACGGCCGTGGGCGGTCGCGACGTCATCATTAAGAAAATTCAAATCGAGCGCGTGAAGGAACAGCAGGCGCGCGAGTTGATGCGTTGGGAAGCCGAGCAGCACGTGCCATTCGATATGGAATCGGTGGAGCTCGACTTCCAGATTCTCGATCCCGACGCCGATGGCCTCGAGATGAGCGTTCTGCTCGTCGCGGCCAAGCGCGAGCTGGTCGAATCGAAGATGCGCGTCATCACCGACGCGGGTCTCGAGCCGGCGCTCGTCGACGTCGAGGCCTTCGCGCTGCACAACGCGTTCGAGGTCAATCATCCCGACGCGATGAGCGGCGTCGTCGGCCTGCTCAACATCGGCCACGACGTTACCAACATCAATATTCTCGACGAAGGGGTGCCGCTGCTCACGCGCGACCTCTCCGTCGGTACGCGCCGCATCCGTGAGGATCTGCAGCGCGAGCGCGGCGTGTCGCTCGACGACGCCCAGAAGCTGATCCAGGGCTACGACCGCTCGCCGCATCTCGACGCGGTCCTCGAGGGCCGCAGCGAGGAGATCGCGGTCGGCATCGAGCGCGCCGCGGCGTTCCTCTCGCAGAACTCCCGCGCCGGCGCGATGAAGACCATCTACACCTGCGGCGGCGGCTCCCGTATTCCCGGCCTCAATGAAGCGTTGGCCAAGCGGCTCCGTCTCACGGTTCGCCGCGCCAACCCGCTCGCCAACATCAAGGTGCGCGAGGGCGCGATGGACTCGCTCATCACCGATGAGATCGCGCCGTTGCTCATGATGCCGATCGGCCTCGCCCTCCGGAAGGTCGCATGATTCACATCAACCTGATCCCGGGCGCCAACAAGAAGAAGGCGTCGAGCAAGCCGTCGTTCAACTTCGGGTCTTTCGGGTCCAGCCTGTCGGGCCGCGTCAAAGACAAGATGCTGATCGGCGCGGTGGCGGCGGTTGCCGTCGCCTTCCTCGCGGTCGGCTACCTCTACACGAGCCAGACCGCGTTTGCGAGCGAGCTTGATGCGCGCAAGGACCGCGCGCTCTCCGATTCGACCCGCTACGCGAACTTCCTCAAGGATCGCTGGCACGCCGAGTCGGTGCGCGACACCTTGCTGCGCCAGGTGAACATCATCAAGAGCCTCGACGAAGACCGGTACGTCTGGTCGCACGTCGTGGACGAGGTGAGCCGCGCGCTCCCGCAGTACACGTGGCTGACCAGCATCGCCTACAACGGCACGCCGCAGGGCACCGTCAACGTCGTCGCCACGCCGAAAGCGCCGGCGCCCGATACGCTCCATAAGAACGCGCGCCCCAAGCGCATCGAGACCGATATCCCCCGGGAGCCGGTGTCCGTGAAGCTCCAGGGACACACGGTCGACATCCAGGCGTTGACCCGCTTCATGAAAGATCTCGAATCGTCGCCGTTCCTCAGCAATGTGCAGCTCGATCGATCGGAGCTCGCGCTGGAGCTGGGCAAGGAAGTCACGCAGTTCCAGCTCACCGTCGGCTACAATCGGCCGGACACCAGCGCGGTTCGTCGTATTCCGCTCGCCCTGCCGGTGAGGTAATCATGGCCCTCCTTCCCCAGAACCCCCGCGACCAAAAGCTGCTGATCGTCGCCATTCTTTCGATCGGCCTCGCGGGCGTCTACCAACAGCTCGTGTGGACGCCGAAGCACCAGGAGCTCAACGCTCTCGCCGTCCGCCTCGACACCCTCGATTCGCTCAACCGCATCGCGAAGGCCGACGTCGCCAAAGGAACGGCGACGAAGATGAAGGCGGAGGCCGAAGCCTACGCGCGCGAGCTGATCGTGCTTCGCCACCTCGTGCCGACGCAGAACGAAGTGCCGGCGCTGCTCGAGTCGATCTCGACCGCGGCGCGTCGCGCCGGGCTCGAGTTCTCCGATGTCACGCCGGACGGCATCACGAACGGCGACCAGTTCGACACCTATCGCTACAAGCTCGCGGTGACCGGCCCGTACCATCAGGTCGCCGAGTTCCTCACCAACATCGGGACGCTCCCGCGCATCGTCGCGCCGATCAACATCGCAATGGCGCCGACGAACCGACAGGGCGGTGAGCTGCGACCGCGAAAGAACGAGCAGCTGCTCGACGTGAAGTTCCAGGTCCAGACCTACGTCGCGCACACCGCTCAGCTCGAGGCCAGCAACACCAAGGCAGGGGCGCCATGACGAAATTCCTCGCGACCGCGGCCATGATCGTCATCGCCGCGCGAGCCGCAACCGCACAGACCGCGCAGCTCTCGGCCGCCAAGGCCGCAGCCCAGAAAGCGGTCAACGCCGAGAACGCGCACACCGCCGCCATGCAGCAGCCCGAGCGCGCGATGGCCGGCCCGGCGGCGGCGCCCGCGAAATCGTCGCCGTCGCAATCGTCGCAATCGTCGCAACCGTCCCAGCGTGTCGCTTCGCGCGGCCCGCAGGCGGGAGCGGCGGCCGTTCATTCGGCCAGCGAGTCGAGCGCCGCGCCCAACGATACGAGCACCGCGCCCATCGTCATCATGCGTGAGCAGTACGGATATGGCCGCGACGGTCGTCGCGACCCGTTCTACTCGTTGATCTCGACGAGCGAGCTCCGGCCGACGATGAGCGATCTTCGTCTCACCGGCATCCTCTTCGACCAGGGCGGCGGCCGCTCCGTGGCCACGCTCCGCGATGTTACCACCGATCAGCAGTACCGCGTGAGCACGGGCACCCAGCTCGGGCGCATGCGGGTCAGCTCGATCCGCCTGAAGTCGATCGTGTTCACGATCGATGAATTCGGCGCGACCCGCCAGGACTCCTTGATCCTCGGCGACACCACCCAAGTGAGGAAACGATGATGTCTTCCCGGACGCTTTCATCGGCGATGCTCGTCGCGCTGGCCGCGATCAGCACGCGTCCGGCACGTGCGGCGGTCGTTCCGCCCAATGATGCGACGGTCGTCGCGCTCAGCGTGGTTCCCAACCGCGCGACCAACAACCGGGCCGACGTGGTCATCCGCGTCGACGGCTCGGTCACTCTCAAGCACTTCACGCTCACCAAGCCCGACAAGATCGTCGTCGACATCAGCGGCGCGACGCTCGCGCTGCCGGCGGGCGATTCATACGATGGCGTCGCGCGCGGCGGCATCACGCGCATTCGCTACTCGCAGTTCATGAAGTCGGTCGTTCGCGTCGTGCTCACGCTCGATGCGGCGCATACCTATACAGTGACGCAGGACGCCGGACAGGTCCGCGTCGCGGTCGATGGCGCCGGCGAAAAGTTCGAACCGTGGCAGACCGGCAAGGCCGACGTTGCGGCGCGCCCCGTGCTCCGCGAACCGCAGGCCGCGCCGGTCGTCGAGACGAAAGTCGTCGAGAAGCCGCGGGCCGCGCCGGCGGAGCCACCGAGTCCCGCAGTCGCCGAGTCGCCCAGTCGCCCAGTCGCCGAGTCGCCGGCCCTCATGCCCGTCGCCCTCAGAAAGTCGGAGGCGCCGGCCAAGCAGGCGTTGCAGTCGCAGGAACCGCGCATCACCGGCATCAACTGGGACAAGGCGCCGATCAACGACGTGATTGCGATGTTCGCGTCCTTCACCGGCCGCACGATTCTTCCTTCGAAGGCCGTGACCGGCACCGTGACGGCGACGATCACGAACTTGCCCTGGGATGTCGCGCTCCGCGAGATCATGAACGCCAACGGCTATGACGTCACGATCAATCCCGACGGCGTCATCGTCATCGATACCTTCGAGAACATCGCGGCGCGCCAGGCGACGATTCCGCTGCAGACGCGGAACATTCGCCTGAACTACGCCCGCGCCAAGCCCGCCGCGGACTTCACGAAGGAGCGCCTGACGCGCAGCTGCCCGCCGTCGCCCGCAAACAACGCGGCGCAGGGCGGTGGGATCACGCAGCCCGCGGCCGGCCAGCCGACGATGCAGCCCGTGCCGCAGGTCGGCGTGGTGCAGAGCTTCGCCTGCGCGCCGCGCGGTACCGTCACGGCCGACACGATCACGAACAGCATCAGCATCACCGACGTGCCGTCGGCGCTCAATGATCTCGAGGCGTATGCCCGCAGCCTCGACCTCCGTCAGCCGCAGGTCAGCATCAAGGCGAAGATCGTCCTCGTCGATCGCACGACGCTCGAGGGCCTCGGCCTCCGCTACGACCTCGGTACCAAGCAGCAGTTCTTCAACGACATCATCCCGCGACTCGATTCGCTCGGCAAGCCGCGCACCGACGCCGGCCAGATTCTGCTCGGCGGCAACACGATGTCCGCGATCGCCAACGCGACCGCGCGCATCCCGGGCGCCGCGCTCCAGCTGGTCTACTCGACGGCGATGGGCAACTACGACTTCACGACCTTCCTCGAGGCGCTCCAGTCCAACACGCTGCTCGACGTGCAGGCCGAGCCGCAGACGAGCGTCCTGAACAACCGCACGGCGAACCTCACCGCCGGCACGCAGGTGCCGATCCGCGTGATCGACGTGTCGTCGGGCGGCAGCGGGACCGGCAACTTCCCGCGCTCGACCGTGCAGATGCAGCAGACGGGCGTCATCCTCACCGTCACGCCGCAGATCACGGCGAATCGTCAGATCCAGATGCGCGTGCACGTCGAGAACTCGGACGTGCAGTTCCAGGCGAGCGACGTCGGCGCGGTCTTCCCGACGCAGAAGGTCGATAACGAAGTCCTCGTCGCCGACGGCGAGACGGCCGTCATGGGCGGGTTGACGCAGACCACGGTCAGCGTGAGCAAGACCGGCCTGCCGATTCTCGTCGATCTCCCGATCATCGGCCACCTCTTCGGTGTGACGCAACGGTCGGAGACGAAGCGCGATCTCCTGATCCTGATCACCCCGCACATCATCGACGACGGACAGCAGGAGCCGCCTAGCTCCGGTCGTCCCCCGGAATGACCAACATGAAGCGCTCGACCATTCTTCGACTCGCCGGCCTCGCCGGCGGCATCGTCCTCGTCGCGAGCTGCGACTCGGCTCTACCCACGGGAGCGACCACGCCGGGCGGGGGATCGTCCTCCTCTTCGTCCGGCGGCGGCACCAACCCCAACAGCAAGGCGCCGACGATCAGCATCGATTCGCCCGTGGTGGGCACGCTGGTCAACGTCGGTGACTCGGTGTTCGTCACGCTGCATCTCCACGACAACGTCGCGCTGAAGTCGGCGACGCTCACTGGCGTCACCCAGGTTGGCAGCGTCGACCTCGGCACGTTCAAGGAGACGCCCCGCTACAAGAGCGTGATCATTCCGGTTTCGGGTGCCTTCCGCGCCGGTCTCCGCGACACCACGATCCGTCGCTATCTCCAGCCGCTCGATTTGAAGGACACGACGCTCGGCGCGATGGTCGTCGTGGCGACGGCCGTCAGCGACGGCGGCGCCGACACCGCCAGCCGGAACGTCGACATCGTCGCCGGACCGAAGGTGACCATCGTCGCGCCGACCAACGGCGACAGCATTCCCGCCGGCGTCGGTTTGAGCCTCTCGGCGCGCGCGACGCATCCCGACGGAATCACGCGCATCGATATCAGGGTGCGTGGCGAGACGTCGTGGCCGACCAAGCTCGATACCACGATGACGCAGGTGTACACGAACGGCCCGCGCGACGTGACCTTCACCCAGACCGTGAAGATCCCGATCGATGCGCCGGTTCGCAGCCGAATCACGGTCACCGCGACCGCGATCGACCTCAATCGCCAACCCGGATCGGCGGCCCCGGTCGCGATCTACGTCCGCAGCGCCAGCGCCGCGCAACCGCGGGTAACGCAGACCGTTCAACTCAAGAGCGAGTCCGGCGACTCCGTTCAGGTGCACGCGACCGGTGAGAACATCACCATGCTCGGCCTGATCATCCGCGACAGCGTCGGGACCCCGATTCAGACCGATACGTTCCGGCTCAGCGCGCCGTTCACGGCGAACGCCCAAGCCAACGTGCCCCTCGCACTCCCGCCGACGCAGCAGGGCCGGCGGCTCGGCATCACCGCATTCGCCGTCGACCAAGCCGGCCGCGTCGGCTACGCCGTCCCGGTCACGCGGGCGAGCGCGGAAGGCAATCTGGGCAACGCCCTGATCGATTCGACGCTCCTCGTATACGGCCGCACATATCCGTTGCCTCATGCCGGCATGGTCGGTGACATCACCGTCGACGCGGCTCGCGGCCACGTGTTCGTCTCGGCCACGGCATTCAACGCCATCGATGTCTGGCAGTCCGGTTCTTCGGGCAAGGGCTTTTCGCCGTCCAGCATTCCCGTCGGCTCGTTGCCGTGGGGTATGTTCATCGGCAACCGCTCCGACACGCTGCTCGTCGCGAACTCGGGCGGCACGAACATCAGCCGCGTCTACATCGGTGCAAACGACGCGAGCGGGATGGCGGAGAACCTCTCGCAGCGCATCCTGACACGGAACAGCTACGTGTACGTGGTGCACGTTCAACAGGACGCGAACAACGGAAAGGTGCTGCTCAAGATCGAAGGACCGATCAGCTACTCCGACCGACCCCAGTACCTTGCCCAATCGAAGGGTGGGCGAATCTTCTACTCCACCCGTCCGACGGCGAGCGCACCCGCTGGAACGATTCGTTGGCTCGATCCGAGCCTTCCAGTTCCGGATCCGCGACAGATCTGGCAGTACGGCAAGCCGCTCGACACACCCGAAATCATCTACGCGGTGTTCAACGTCGACTCCATGGCTGTCAAAGCGGCGCTGCCCAATACCTTGGGTTCTGACTCGCTCTTCGTCTGGGATCACCCGTATGGCCAGAAGACCGGCGTTCTCTCGGCGGCCATGTCCGATCCTCTGAAGGCGATCGCGGACCTTGTTTCGCAGGGCAGCGACGCCGAAGCCGTACTGCGACTCGACGTGTCGACGCTGCCGCTCACCGACACCACCTACGCGACGGCAGCCGGAAACCGACAGTGGGTTGCGTTTGGTGAGGGCAACTCGGCAACCGCTGGTCGCGTGGTCATGGTCGCCGACTCGACCGGACCGGTCCCGCAGTTCTTCTCACCGCTTGTCACGATCGCCGACTTCACCGACAACGCGTCGGAGCGCATCTTCGGTATCGCGATGGACCTCAACGGATTGACGGTGGCGGCGCACGGACTCCAGTCGTACTTCGGCGCCGTGAGCGACCCGTTCCACCTCCGTCTGCAAGGTAAATTCGACTCGTTCGACGACGGCGCGGGGATCGCCTTCCACCCGCTGTCGAACGGTACGCTGACACCGCAAGACAAGCGGTTGGCGTTCGTGGGCGCCGCGAGCGGTATCATCGAGGTCGTCGACGTCGCGTACTACATCAACCGCGGCAAGCTGCCGCTGAAAAACAGAATCTATGGACCACTGCGCGCGTCGTTGCCGATGCCCGGCGATGATCCGAGCATCGTCCTGAAGCTGTTCGCCGTCACGCAGCAAGGGCTCGTCGTCGTCGATCTCACGGCGAACGACATCAAGGCTGGACCGCCCTGATCGAGTGCACTTCCGCAGGTCGCCGAGGGGCAAGTGGGAGCCGTCGCGCACCCCTTGCCCCTCGGCAGTTTAGCAGAGCCACTACCGACACGCGTCGAAAGAGCGTGTATGTTGTCCGCATGACGCTACGCTTCACGACCGCTGGAGAATCGCACGGCCAGGCTTTGGTGAGCATCCTCGAGGGAATGCCGGCCGGCGTTCCTCTGCTCGCGGCGGATGTCGACGTCGAGCTCTCGCGGCGGCAGCAGGGCTACGGGCGCGGCCGCCGCATGCAGATCGAGAAGGATACGATCGAGTTCCTGGCCGGCGTCCGCGCCGGCGAAACGATCGGCGCTCCGATTGCGATGGTGATTCGAAATCGCGATTGGAAGAACTGGCAGGAGATCATGGATCCGGCGCCGATCGCCGGCGTCGACCCTGGCGCGCGAAAGCGCGCCGTCACCCGCGTCCGTCCAGGTCATGCCGATCTCACGGGCATCCTCAAGTACGACCGCGACGACGCGCGCGACATTCTCGAACGGGCCTCGGCGCGCGAGACGACGGCGCGTGTCGCCGCCGCCGCGATCTGTAAGCGTTTGCTAAAAGAATTTGGTGTCCGCATCGGCAGCCACCTGGTGCATCTTGGTGGCATCGACGCGGTGCGTCCCGAGAGCATGCCCGAAGACATCAACGCCGCGGCGGACGAATCGCAGCTCCGCACGCTCGATCGCGGCGCCGAAGAGCGCATGATCGCCTACATCGACGAGATCAAGCGCGCGGGAAACACCCTCGGCGGGATTTGCGAAGTCGTCGCCGATGGGCTGCCCGTCGGGCTGGGATCTCACGTCTCGTGGGACCGTAAGCTCGACGGCCGCATCGCCGCCGCGATCATGTCGATCCCGGCGGTGAAGGGCGTCGAGATCGGAATGGGTTTCGACACCGCGCGGGTGACCGGCGCGCAGGTGCACGACGAGATCGAGCCGGCGCCGGGGCGCACGATTGCCGGCAACGTACGTCGCAAGACGAATCGCGCCGGCGGGCTCGAGGGCGGGATGACGACCGGCGAGCCGCTCGTCGTACGCGTCGCGATGAAGCCGATCAGCACGTTGATGCGCCCATTGGGAACAGTCGATGTGGCAACCGGAGAGTCCGCGCAGGCGGTGGCCGAGCGAAGCGACGTCAC
Organism: Gemmatimonadaceae bacterium; assembly: GCA_035535975.1. Classification (GTDB taxonomy): domain Bacteria; phylum Gemmatimonadota; class Gemmatimonadetes; order Gemmatimonadales; family Gemmatimonadaceae; genus JAQBQB01. The sequence goes on from DATLPC010000085.1 coordinate 12,084, forward strand.
CGCCGTGCCCGCGATGGGTGTGATCGCCGAAGCGATGATTGCATTCGTCCTGGCCGATGCGCTGCTCGAGAAGTTCGGTGGAGACTCACTCGGCGAAACGAAGCGGAATTATGACGCCTACCTTTCGCACCTCGCGTCCCGGCTCGGCGGCTGATCCGTCGAGGCCGCACATCATTTTGGTCGGCCTGCCGGGCTCAGGAAAAAGCACCGTGGGCCGGGCAGTAGCGTCGCAGCTTGATCGGACCTTCCTCGATTTCGATTTCGAGATAGAGCGTCGGGAGGGCAAGACGATCTCGCAGATCTTCGGGGAGCAGGGCGAGGCCTATTTTCGCGCCAAGGAGCTGGCGCTGACCAAAGAGCTGCAGCAGGTCGGGAACATGGTCTTGGCGCCTGGAGGGGGGTGGATCACCAATCCTGATGTCGTTGGTCTACTAAGGCCCCCTGGACGCCTCATATACCTTAGAGTGCAACCGGAGACGGCTCTGAAGCGTTTGGGGAATCGGCGGTCGTTGCGGCCGCTGCTTTCCCGGCCCGATCCGGGGAGTGAATTGGAGCGTCTGTACGACCAGCGCCGGAAGGCCTACGAGACGGCTGACGACGTTGTGGATACGGAACTCTATAGCCTGCAAAGGGTTATAGAGAAGGTTATGGAGCTTGCCTCATCGGTGAGGTGATCCTACGTTACCGACCGGCAAGGTTGGCAGGTCTGTGTGGCAGGCTGAACGGATGGAACGAATGGCTTGTACCGGGAGCGAATCGGTGCCGCACGCACTGCCATTCCTCCCCTTCTTGCTTTCGGTCCAGTCGAGCGTCAGAGGAACAGAGTCCGATGACTTTTAGAGTATTGGGACCACATGAACGAGGTCGTTTTGCCCCGGAAGCATGGGGGCATTTGCTGGCCTTGAGCGGCTCGGGCGTGCTGAACGCGGCCGAGCTCGAGCACATCATAGAACGCGCACTCATTCAGATCGACGGGCGCATCGCGCTCGATGACCTGCGCTCTCTCCTCGAGGGCGCCGGCTTCATCGAGTCGAGCGACGGCGATCAACAACAGACGGTACACTGAGCATGGCAACGAGAAAGGCAGCGGGCAAAGCCAAGTCGGCGGCGAAGAAGAAAGCCGTGACCAAGGCGACGGCTCGCCGCGGTCGTAATGCGGGTGCCTACGATCCCGCGGAAGATGATCCCGAGGGCGGAGCCCCGAGTGGGAGCGCGCTCGTCATCGTCGAGTCGCCGGCCAAGGCCAAAACGATCGGGAAGTATCTCGGTCGCGGCTACCGCGTGCGCGCGACGGTCGGCCACATCATGGACTTGCCGGAAAAGAAGCTGGGTATCGACGTCGAGAAGGGCTTCATGCCCGAGCTCGTGCCGATCCCGGGCAAGGAAAAGACGATCGCCGACATCAAGAGCGCGGCGAAAGACAGCCGCGAAGTCTTCATCGCGACCGACCCTGATCGCGAGGGCGAAGCGATCGCCGCGCACGTGGCGACGCAGATCAGCCCCAAGCGGGGCGCGCTCGGCGTTCCGATCCGGCGCGTGCTCTTTCACGAGATCACGAAGGACGCCGTGCGGCGAGCGATCGAGAACGCCGGCAAGATCGACAGCAAGAAGGTCGAGGCGCAGCAGGCGCGTCGCGTGCTCGATCGTCTCGTCGGCTACAAGGCGAGCCCGGTGCTCTGGAAGACGGTCAAGAAAGGAATCTCCGCGGGCCGCGTGCAGACGGTGGCGCTGCGGTTGATCGTCGAGCGCGAGCGGGAGATTCGAGCGTTCAAGCCGGTCGAGTATTGGACGATCGAAGCGCTGCTCGAGAAGAATCAGCAGCAGTTCACGGCCAAGCTGCACCACATCGACGGCAAGAAAGCTGAAATCCCAAATCAGGCCGACGCGCAGCGCATCCTGGACGACCTCGCGAACCGCAAGACCTTCGACGTCACCGAGGTCAAACGCCGCGAGCGCCGCAAGAATCCGTCGGCCCCGTTCACGACGTCCACAATCCAGCAGGAAGCGGCGAAGAAGCTGTCGTTCGGCTCCAAGCGGACGATGCGCGTCGCCCAGGATCTGTACGAGGGCATCGATATCGGCGATGAAGGTCAGGTCGGCCTCATCACGTACATGCGTACCGACTCGACGCGTGTCGCCGAGAGCGCGGCCGATCAGGCGCGCACGTATCTGCGCACGCTGTTCGGCGAGGAATTCGTCTGCAAGACGCCGCAGCTGTACGGCGACGGTAAATCGAAGAACGCGCAAGACGCGCACGAAGCGATTCGGCCCACGGATCCGACGCGCCGTCCCGACGCGGTCAAGAAGTATCTGAGCGCCGACCAGTTCAAGCTCTATCAGCTCATCTGGCAGCGCTTCATGGCGTCGCAGATGGCGCCGGCGGTCTTCGACACGACCACGGTGGACTTCCTCATCGAGTCCCAGCGGGATCGTCCCAAGGACGAAGCCGTCGTCGGGACGATCGGCCGTCGTACGTATCTGTTCCGCGCCACGGGCTCGATCGTGAAGTTCCAGGGCTTCCTCGCGCTCTATCGCGAGGCGCGCGAAGAGGGTGAGCACAAGACGCTCGAGGACGAGCAGGCGCTGCCTGTCATCGAGGTCGGCGAGAAGGTGCCGTGCAAGGGCATCACGCCCAGCCAGCATTTCACCGAGCCGCCGCCGCGCTTCTCCGAGGCGAGCCTCGTCAAGGAGCTCGAGCGACTCGGCATCGGGCGTCCGTCCACATACGCGTCGATCATCTCGGTGTTGAGCGACCGGCATTATGTCGAGCTCAATCAGCGCCGTTTCTTCCCGACGGAGCTCGGCGAGAGCGTCGAGAAGGTGATGGTCAAGCAGTTCCCCGACATCTTCAACGTGGACTTCACGTCGGAGATGGAGGGTGAGCTCGACAAGGTCGAAGAGGGTGACCTCGGCTGGCAGAAAGTTCTCAAGAATTTCTATTCGCCATTCGCCGCCCGCCTGAACAAGGTCGACGCGGGCGCCCTCATCGCCGAAGCCTACGATCTGTCGACGGTCGCCGACGCGCGCTGTCCGGAATGCGGCGGCAAGCTCGAGCCGCGCGGCGGCTTCTTCGGTCCATTCCTCGCCTGCGAGAACCATCCGAAGAAATGCAAGTACACGCGGCCGATCAAAGGCGAGAAGGCCAAGCCGGTGCTGACGGAGCACATGTGCCACCTCTGCGGCGCGCCGATGGTCATTCGCACCGGGCGCAGCGGACAGTTCCTCGGCTGCAGCACGTTCCCGAAGTGTCGTGGCACTCGTTCGTTGCCGACGGGCGTGTTCTGCCCGAAGGACGGCGGTGAGTTGGTCGAGCGCCGGTCGCGGAAGCGCGGGACGGCGTTCTATGCCTGCTCGAATGAGGATTGCGACTTCGTGGCGTGGAACAAGCCGGTCAACGAGAAATGTCCCGAGTGCGGCTTCGTTGGCGCGGAGATGAAGTTCACCAAGGCGCGCGGCGATTTCCGCAAATGCCTCAAGTGCGGCAACGAGTGGGACGCACCGAAGACCGAGGACCCGGTGGAAGAGGCGTTGGCAGGGTAGGCGCCGATTTGTCGTCCTGAGCGCAGCGAAGGACCTCCTATCCCGAGTGAGAATCGTCTAGGGCAGTAGGTCCTTCGTCGCACAGCCTGTCCTCGAGGAGCGATAGCGACGAAGGGCTCCTCAGGATGACAGCTAGCGCCAGAAGTCGATCCCGCCCGACTGCGACCCGACATCAACCGTCGCGACCTTCTTTAATGCGGTAAGGTCGATCACGTCGACGGTCCCCGGCTGCGAGCCGGTGCCCTCGATCGTGATGAACGCGTAGCGATCGTCGTCGGTGACCGCGACGCCGTGCACCACTTTGCGTGTCGTCTGAATCCGCGCCAACTCTTTGCCGCTGGCGACGTCGATCACCGAGACCGACTGGTCTCGCTTGTTCGTCCCGAGCAACTTCTTGCCATCGTGCGTCACGCCGAGGTTGTAGACGCCCGGTCCGGCGGCAATCCGCCGCAACATCTTCCAATCGCGGGCATCGATTTCCGCGATCTCGCTCGATTTGTTGCACGCCACCCAGACGCGTGATCCGTCCGGCGAGGGCTGCGCCCACGTCGGTGAGCACGAGACGTCGCCCGGCTTTGGCGGTTCCATGCCGTGGCCACCCATGTCGTGTGTGCCGCCCGTCTGAGTCGCCCCGTCGAGCGTGCGTCGCGGCGGCGTGCCGGTCATTGCCATCTCCTTCCCGGCCGTGAGCACGAAGTAGCGCGAGACCGCCAGCTTTCGCGTGTCGATCTCGACGAGCATGTCGTCCATCATGCACGCCGAGTAGTGATGCGTCCCGTCGGCGCTGAATCGTGAGCCGTGGGGCATCGTGCACGTTGGAATTCGCGCGACTTCGACCATCGCGTCCGCGGCGACGACCGACACGCTGCTCGTCACCATGTCGCCATGAAGGTTGAAGTTCACGACGTACACATAGTAGCCGTCCGGCGACACTTGAGCGGTCGCCGGAAAACTGCCCAACATCGCTGAGCCTTCGAGGCTGTTGGTCTGCGTGCTGTACTTTTGGAGGCGGCCATACGGCGTGCCGTGAGCGAGCGAGACGAAGTAGTGCTTTTTGTCCGGTGACACCGCGACGCCGTGCGGTCCCGCGAGCTCGGTCGGCGCCCAGCCTACATAGCGTTCGCGTTCCACTGAAATGCCCGACGGCCCGTATCGCACGAAGGCGACGCGATCCACGCCTTCGCTGGCCACGAGCACCGAATAGTCTCGCAGCGGCGGCGCCGGGGCAGGGGACTGTCCCCGCGCCACGCCCGCGGCAGCGCCGACCGCAACCAACGCTTGGATGATTCTCACGGCACGACGGGCGACTTGGGCTCGATGCGAACGATGTAGAGGCCCGTGTTGAAGTCGTTCACGAACGCCAATCCGTTCTTGACCACGACGCCCCACGTCATCGTCGAATTCGGGATGAAGCCCTTGGCGTCCGCGGGACTGAATTGCGCGATCTCGCGCCCCTGCGCGCGCAGGTCGCCGCGCAGCTCGCCGGAGATGTCGAACGCGCGGAAGCCGGCGTTGTACGCACCCATGTAGAGCGTGTCTCCCGCCACCCAGACATTGTGCACGCCGCCGAACTCCGGCTCGTAGTGGGCGACCGATTTCGGGTGGAAGATGTCCGACACGTCGAGCACCTGCAGCCGCCCCCACGCCCGCGATGGTTCCTTGGCGAACAACTTCTCGGCGTCGTTATTCGAGAAGACTTCGTCCGAGATGAAGACGTAGTTCTTGTGCCGCCACGCCGTGTGCGTTCCGCGAATGAAACCGGGGCCGTCGATCGTGCCGACCTCTTTGTACAACGCGTCGAGGTCGTACTTGTATTGCGAGACGAACTGTGGGTTCGACGGTGAACCGCCCTTGATGCCGCTGCCGATGTCGAGGATCACCAGTCCGTCGTTCCACCAACTTCCATACAGCATGCCATCTCGCACATCAATGTCGTGCAGCATCCGTCCGGCATCGGAACGCGGCGTCTTCCACAGCGCGACCTGCTTCGGATGCGCCGGGTCGTTAATGTCGATGATGTGGAGCGCGCCCGTGCCATCGTTCGTCAGGTAGACATGCCGGCCGTACTTGGGCTGGGTGTAGATGTAGGCCGAGTGCACACCGGCGGTCACACCGTCCGTGAACGCGCCGACGATCTTCGGGTGGAGCGGATCATCGAGCGTCGCGACAACCAGTCCGTTCTTGCGGTCGTCCGCGCCTTCGCGCGTGATCACCATGACCTTGCCGTCTTCCGACGTCATCACGTCGTTGATGACGCGCGCGTTCACGGTCACCGAATCGACGATCGTCGGCTTCGCCGGATCGCTGATGTCGATCGTGTAGACACGGTCGCCGCCGAGGTGCGTGCCAAGGTACGCGACCTTCCCGTTCGGATGCACCCACACCTCCGACGTCGGGAAAGTCGTCCGCACGATGGAACCCACAACCGTCGCCGGCCGGCGGACGTCGCGGGCCGCGAGCGTGACCGTCGTCTGCGCGGACCGCTGCCCGAGGTTCGCACTGACCGTGTACGTCCCTGCGTCGTAGCCGACAAACGCGCCATCAGCGTCGATCTCGCCGTGGCCGGGTGAGAACAGCCATGTCGGCGTGAGCCCGGTGATCGCTTTGCCCGCGCCGTTCTTCACCGTGAGGTTGAATCGGAGGACGTCGCCGGTGCGCGCGTGCGGTGTCGACGGTGTGATCGAGATCGACGAGATATCGGCCGGTACCACCTCGACGCTCACGCTTCCCTTCACACCTCCCGCTGATCCGGTGATCGTCGCCGTGCCCGCTTTCGTCGCGGTGATCACACCGTCCGCGACCGATGCCACGGCGGCCGACGAACTACTCCACGCCACCGGGTCGGTCCGCGTGTCGCCCGCCGCCGACAGCACCTTCGCGTGCAACGCCAGACTTTGTCCGGCGATCAGCTTGACCACACGCGGCTCGACCGAAACCGTCGCCGCGGGCCCGGGAACGACGACGACGTTGACCGTCGATATCACCGGCTTCTCGCCGGGGACGATGGCGCTGACAGTCACGGGAATCGTCGAAACGGCGCCGGCCGATACGAGCCCGCTGTCGCTGACGACGCCCTCGAACCGGCCGCCGCCCTGCTGGAACTTGATCACCGCGTTCGACACCGGCTTCCCCGCCGCATCGACTCCCTGAGCCCGAAGTTGCAGGGATTGCCCGGCCACCATGCGAGGCGAGGCAGGCGTGACCGCGATGCGAGCGACGCTTTGCGCGCTCGCGACGGCGGGAAGCAATACGAGCGCGGCAAGAAGGGTGGTGCGGGTGCCAGCGGGCATAATCAGTCCTGGACGATGGGGGGGAGTGGACAGACGATGCCGCTTCAGGGACGAATTCGCCAGTCGCAAGCCGCTGGCCTTTGTGCCAGTCATTGCCCGCGTGCATCTTCCAGCTACAGCCAAACCCCTCTGGAGCCCCGATGTCCTCAGTGCTTCGCTCCCGTCGATCCACGCTCGGCGTCTTCGCGCTCGCGGCGTTTCCGGTTTTCGCGCTCGCCCAGAGCACGATTCCGTCGCGGCTCACCGACAAGGAGCTTTGGCAGCTGAACGCCGAGTTTTCTGAGCCGGGTGGATACTTCCGCTCGGACAACCTGCTTTCCAACGAGACGGGTTTTCAGGCGGTGATTCCGGGGCTGAAAGAGACGCTCAAGCCGGGCGGTGTGTACCTCGGCGTCGGACCCGAGCAGAACTTCACGTACATAGTCGCGCTGCAGCCGAAGATCGCCATCATCTTCGACATTCGGCGCGGCAACATGGTCGAGCATCTAATGTACAAGGCACTCCTCGAGACGTCGGCGGACCGCGCGGAGTTCTTGTCCAAGCTCTTCTCACGTCCGCGACCGGCCGGCCTCGACACGAGCGCCACGGCGCAGCAGTTGTTCGACGCCTACAATCGCGCCGCGCCGGATTCGGTTGCCTTCAGGAAAAACCTCGCAGCGATCAAGGAATTCCTCGGCAAGACAAAGGGCTTCGCGCTCGGCGACAGTGACAGCAAAACGCTCGACTACATCTATTCCGCGTTCTACGGCGGCGGCCCTCAGATCAACTACAACTACAGCAGCGGGGGCGGGGGCGGGGGCGGCTTCGGTGGTGGATTCGGCGGTGGGATGCCGACGTACGCAACGCTGCAGACGGCCACCGATACGGCCGGAAAGAACTGGGCGTATCTCGCGACCGAAGGAAACTTCCGCTGGCTCAAGGATTTTGAGACGAAGAATCTGCTCGTGCCCGTCGTCGGCGATTTCGCCGGCCCGAAGGCGATTCGCACCGTCGGCAAGTACTTGAAGGATCACAACGCCGTCGTCTCGGCGATGTACTGCTCGAACGTCGAGCAGTATCTCTTCCGGCAAAACGACGACTGGTCTCGCTTCTATGGCAACGTCGCCACGCTTCCGCTCGACGCGAACAGCAGCTTCATCCGCTCGATCAGCGGCGGCATGCGCGGCGTGACACCCCAGGGTGGTTTCCCGCGATACGGGGGCCGGCTCGCCAACGTGACGAGCTCGATGCTCGAGACCGTGAAAGGCTTCAACGAAGGAAAGATTCAGACGTACGGCGACATCATCATGATGTCGCGCTGAGGCTTGGCGACTCGGCGACTCGGCGACTCGGCGCTTAGGTTGGGAGACATGGCATCATCATTCCCAGCGGCAACGGTTCATATAGTCGGCGGCGGCCTCGCTGGAAGCGAAGCAGCCTGGCAGCTCGCCGAGCGCGGACACGACGTCGTCGTGCACGAGATGCGCGGCGTCCGCGGTACGCCCGCCCATAAAACCGATCGCCTCGCGGAGCTGGTGTGCTCGAACACCTTCAAGAGCACCGAGGTCTCCAACGCGCACGGGTTGCTCAAAGCGGAGATGCGTTTGCTTGGCTCCGTCGTTCTTCAAGCGGCCGACGACGCACGTGTGCCGGGCGGAACGGCGCTCACCGTGGATCGCGATGTCTTTTCCGCCGGGGTGCACGAGCGCGTGACCGGCCACCCGCGCATCACGGTCGTCCGCGAGGAGGCAACGTCGCTGCCGAGTCCTGGTCTTATCGCGACGGGCCCGCTCACGTCGGACGCGCTGGCCGACGTGATCCGCGCCCGGTTGGGCGTGGCGGGACTCGCTTTCTACGACGCCATCGCGCCGATCGTATCGCGCGAGTCGATCGACGACGCTGTCGTCTTTCGCGCGTCGCGCTACGGCAAGGAAACGATGGATGCGCACGACGCGCGAGAAGAAGGGGCGTACCTCAATTGTCCCTTCACGCGCGAGCAGTACGAGGCATTTCTCGACGCGATGGTGGCGGCCGATCAGCACCACGGCCACGAGTTCGATGAAGCGCCGTACTTCGAGGGGTGCATGCCCGTCGAGGAGATGGCGCGCCGCGGCCGCGAGACACTCCGCTTCGGGCCGATGAAGCCCGTGGGCCTCCGGGATCCACGCACCGGCCGGGACGCGTACGCGGTGGTGCAGCTCCGGATGGAGGACCGCGCGGGGCAGATGTGGAATCTCGTCGGCTGCCAGACACGCCTTCGAATTCCCGAGCAGCAGCGTGTGTTCCGGATGATCCCTGGTTTAGAGAACGCTGAATTCCTGCGCTACGGGTCGATACACCGGAACTCCTACATCAACAGTCCCGCCACGCTGACGCCGCACCTGTCGCTGCGCGATGATCCGATGATGCTGTTCGCCGGCCAGTTGACCGGTGTCGAGGGGTACACGGAGAGCACGGCGACGGGTCTCGTCGCGGGGATCAATCTCTCGCGCATGTTGGCGGGCGAGCCGCCGGTCGTGCCGCCGCCGAGCACGATGCTCGGCGCGCTCTATCGCTACCTGCGCGAGGCGGACCCGGCCCACTTTCAGCCGATGAACGCCAACTTTGGGTTGGTCGACGAGCTGCCGGAACGGGTGAAGGACAAGCGCGTCAAGCGGGAGAAGATCGCTGAGCGGGCGCTTTCCGAGATGACGCACTGGCGCGATGCCCACGCCCTGTCACCGCTCGCGAGTCCAAAGTAAGAGCACGCCCCACGACGACCCGGTGCGGTTGTACTGCATCGGGATCGTGCTCCCACCCGGATAGTACCCCAGCTTCTGGATGCGAATCATGCTTCGCCCTTCCGGGAGAAAGCTCAGCGTGGTCGTGCCGGTTTTCGACGTTCGGACGCTGGTGTGCTCGAAGAGGTTCACGACCTCGGCGCCCTCAATGGGCTCGCCGGTGTCGCCGCTGAACACGCCGACGAGGCGATGCCGATAATCCAGAACGGGCGAGGCGGGCGCGGACGGTTGGACTGCCGGCGTCTGGCCGCCAACGCTCGTCGCGATCGACGCCGCGGTGCAGACGGCCGCTATCTCTCGAGCAATCCGGCCGCTCGTCGCGTCACGTGCGTCATGATTCCCGCCCGGAGGGCTACCTTTAGAATATGGGAGAATTGCCGGCCGAGGTCACGGAGTATCTGGATCATCTCGCCAAAGAGCGGGACGTGTCGCCAAACACCGTCCGCGCCTACGATCGGGACCTGCATGATTTTTCGGCTTTTCTCTCGCGCTACTACGGCGAGCGGCCTTGGAGCTGGCAGGGTGTCGACCGGCTGGCGATGCGTGCGTTTCTCGGCCATCTGTCCAAGCGTGGATTGAGCAAGCGGTCGATGGCTCGCACGTTGTCGGCGGTGCGCAGCTTTTACCGGTACATGCACCGCAACGAGGTGGTCGACACGAATCCGGCGCGAGCCGTCGGCGCGCCGCGCCTCGATAAGCATCTGCCGGGCTATCTGGACCGCGCGCAAATCGATCTCTTGTTCCAGATCGCCGAGGTGCGCGCCTGGGAAGGGAAGTTTGTCGACGTTCGCAACCTCGCGATCCTCGAGCTCTTCTACTCGACAGGTATGCGATTGTCCGAGCTCCAGGGCCTGAGCCGGCAGGACCTGGACATGGTTTCACAGCAGGCGAAGGTGCGGGGAAAGGGTCGAAAGGAGCGGATCGTCCCGATCGGCGATCACGCGATCCTCGCTCTGCGAAACTACGAAGCCAAGCGTGACGAGCTGTTGCGTGCCATCGGACTGAAGGGCGATCGGAACGCTGTCTTCCTGGGCCGCACGGGGCGACGGATCGGCGTTCGCGCCATTCAGCAAGTGGTGACGGGACTCCTCAAGCAAATCGACGAGGACGCCGGACTGAGCGTCCACTCGCTTCGGCACACCTTTGCCACGCATCTACTGGACGCCGGCGCTGATCTTCGGGCCGTCCAGGAGCTGCTGGGCCACGCCTCGATCTCGACGACACAGATCTACACGCACACGAGTGTCGAGCGATTGAAGCAGGTCTACCAGAAAGCGCACCCGCGGGCGTAAATCCTGCTTCCTGAGCTCGGTCGAGCGACGTTCGATCCTCGATCAGAGCATTCATGCGCATCGAATTCATCCCGGTCATCATTGGCGCGATCGTCTGTCTGTTAGGGCTCGGGCTGATCTTCGACGCTTGGACGCCGGACGACATCATCGTGAAGCGCGAGCGTCGCCGCCGACCGCGCGTGGAGCGAAGCCGGAGCGGCGAGGCTTCGATTGGCGTCGGCGTGATCTGCATGGGTGCGGCGTTCATCGGCCGCGACACCTGGCGCTACTCCGTCGTTGCCGTCATCGTCGGCACGTTGTTTCTGCTCATTGGCGCCATAGGAAACCGACGGTATTTCCTGCAAGCGATCTCCAACCGCGGAGCGCTGCGACGCCGTAACCGGCCGTCGTGACGGTGGGTTAGCCGTCACGCTAGTTTTCGGGCATGTCCAGCTCCATGCACGGATTGCCCCGAATTCGCGCCACAACGATTCTCGCCGTTCGTCGAAACGGTAAAGTGGCGATCGGCGGCGATGGTCAGGTCACGGTCGGCGAGACCGTGATGAAGTCCCACGCCCAGAAGGTTCGATTGATCCGGGGCGGCAAGATCGTCGCCGGCTTCGCCGGTGCGGCCGCCGACGCCATGACGCTGTTCGAGAAGTTCGAGGAAAAGCTCGAGCGCTACCCGGGCAACATGCCGCGCGCCGCCGTCGAGCTAGCCAAGGACTGGCGCAGCGATCGTGTTCTTCGCCGGCTCGAGGCTTTGCTCATCGTCGCCGACAAGGAACACGGCTTCATCGTCTCCGGCACGGGCGAACTGATCGAGCCCGACGACGGCATTCTCGCGATCGGTTCGGGCGGCTCTTACGCTCTTGCCGCCGCACGCGCACTCGTCGACAACTCGCAACTCGAGGCAACTGAGATCGTAAAGCGTGCGATGAAAATCGCGGGTGACATCTGCATTTATACGAATACCAACATTTCGGTGCTCGAGACGAGCTGACGGTTGCGCTAATACGGAACTGGACTCGCGACTTTTCTCAGGTCTCAGGTCTCAGGTCTCCGGTCTCTCGTCTCCGGTCTCAGGTCTCAGGTCTCAGTTGTAGCGCCGTTCGTTGTTTCGCCCCCCTCCCGACCTTTGTTAGTCCCGGTCCTTGTCAGTTCCGTTTTCTGTCAGTCCCGATCTTCGTTAGTCCCGCTTTTCGTTAGTCCCGCTCCTCATCAGTCCGCTCTCTAGCCGTAAATGCCCAGTCCCCGCACCCAGCAAGCTTTGGCTCGTCTCGCCGACCTGACTCCTCGTCAGATCGCGACCGAGCTTGATCGTTATATCGTCGGCCAAGCCGAGGCGAAGAAGGCCGTGGCGATCGCGCTGCGCAACCGATGGCGGCGCCAGCGGGCTCCGGAGTCGATTCGCGAAGAGATTTCGCCGAACAACATCATCCTCATCGGCCCAACGGGAGTGGGGAAGACGGAGATCGCGCGTCGTCTCGCCAAGCTCGCCGGCGCGCCGTTCATCAAGGTCGAGGCGTCCAAGTTCACCGAAGTCGGATACGTCGGTCGTGACGTCGAGTCGATGGTGCGCGATCTCGTCGAGAGCGCGATCGACATGGTACGGAGCGAGCGAGAGTCCGAGGTCGAAGATCTCGCGCACGAGCGAGTCGACGAGCGATTGCTCGATCTCCTCCTTCCACCGCCCCCTCCGAAGACACCGGAAAAGCCCGCCCCCGAAGCGGGTCCGACTAACGGCCACGGCACCAGCTCCGAGGACGACGCGCTCGGCGTGTTCCTCGTCTCGGGGAGCGGCGCTGTCGTCAAGGAACAGGTCGATACGGCGCAGGAGCGCTACAAGCGCACGCGAGAGAAGCTCAAAAACCTGCTCCTCGACGGGAAGCTCGAGGAGCGCGAGGTAGAAGTCGAGGTGACGCCGGCCTCGGCGCCGATGTTCGACGTCCTCGCGTCGCAGGGCGCGCCCGAGGGCATGGACAACATCTCCGACATGCTCAAAGAGATGTTGCCCAAGCGAAAGAAGAAACGCACCGTCAAAGTCAGCGAAGCGAGACGCATCCTGTTCGAGCAGGAGCTCGAGAAGCTGATCGACCTCGAAGACGTCACCGCCGACGCGCTCGAACGCGTCGAGACGCTCGGCATCATCTTCCTCGACGAGATCGACAAGATCGCCGGCGAGCGCTCGCAGATGGGCGGCCCCGACGTCTCCCGCGAAGGCGTGCAGCGGGATCTCCTGCCGATCGTCGAAGGGTCCAACGTGCAGACGAAGTACGGCATGGTGAAGACCGATCACGTTCTGTTCATCGCCGCCGGAGCTTTTCACGTCTCGAAGCCGAGCGATCTTATTCCGGAGCTTCAGGGCCGCTTCCCGATTCGCGTCGAGCTCAAGCCGCTGACCGAGCAGGATTTCGTTCGGATCATGACGGAGCCGGAGAACGCCCTCACGAAGCAATACGCCGCGCTCGTCGAGGCGGACGGGGCCAAGCTCGATTTCAATGCCGACGGCATCGCCGAGATCGCGCGCATTGCCGCGCTCGTCAACGAGCGCATGGAAAACATTGGTGCGCGTCGGTTGCACACGGTTATGACCACGCTGCTCGAGGACGTCCTGTTCGATCTCCCCGACCAGGCGCACAACGGGCCGATCGTCGTCGATCAGGCCAGGGTGCGCGACCGGCTCAAGGCCGTCGTCGAGGACGAAGACCTGAGGAAATACATCCTGTAGCCGCTGACGCCTTGCGGCACAGAGAGGGGCCGCGCTTTGAACGCCGCCCTCCTCATACACTGCTGTTGACTCCCAACGCCGTCTCCGCGCCGATCCGCGGAATCCGTGCTGCTGTCCGTGTCTCAAACGGACAGAGTAGTGGCGTGGAAGCCACGAGACCGGGCCGGCGGTTCGTATCTGTCACGGA